>NZ_JBHUWH010000300.1:0-9939 GCF_042670125.1 Kitasatospora sp. NPDC057198
CCTACGAGGCGCTGTGCGCGCTGCCCGGCCACGGCGTCCGGGCGCTGGTGACGATCGGCTCGCCGCTGGGCGTGCGCAACCTGGTCTTCGACCGGCTGCAGCCCGCGCCCGGACCGGCCGGGACCGGCGCCTGGCCCGGCGGGGAGGCGCTGGCCTGGACGAACCTGGCCGCGACGGGCGACGTGGTGGCGCTGGTGAAGGACCTGCGTCCGCTGTTCGGCGGGCGGCTGCGCGCGGGCGTCCTGGAGAACGGGGCGCACGCGCACGACGCGACCTCGTACCTGACCGACGCGCTGTGCGGGGCGGCGATCGCCGAGGGGCTGGCGTGAGCGGTGCGGAGGACGGGGGGCCGCGGCGGTACCTGATCTCCGTCGCGGTGGCCGAGTACCCCAAGCACCGGGAGTGGGACCGGCCGGAGCTGGTCGCGGCGCGCGACCGGGTGACGGCGCTGTTCACCGGGCTCGGCTACCACCACGCCGACTGCGTGCCGGCCAACCCGACGAAGCGCCGGCTGACCGACGCCCTGAACGAGTTCTGCACCTCGGCGGAGCGGCGGGAGGACGACCTGCTGGCGGTCTACCTGTCCTGCCACGGCGAGGTGCTGGAGAGCAACGACGAGCACGTCCTGCTCACCGCCGACACCGACCCGCAGCGCCGCACGTACACCTCGCTGCCGACCGCGGAGCTGACCCGGGCGCTGGTGCTCGACACCCGGGTGCGGCGGGTGCTGCTGATGCTGGACGCCTGCTACGTCGGCCTGGGCGGCGACCAGTTGGCCGCCGCCGCGCTGGAACGGCTCGGCCAGGGCTGGGGTGCGTCCGCCGGTTCCGGGCTGGTCGTGGTCTCCTCCGCGCAGCCGCACCAGCAGGCGGTGGCCGGGCTGTTCCCGGAGCTGCTCGCCGACGCGGTGCACCACCTGGCGGTGGCCGGCCACGGCCCGGACACGCTGTCGGTCAACTCCGTCGTCCAGCACATGAACGACTCCCCCGACCGGCCCGCGTACCAGCGGGTCTCGCTGTCGATGCTCGGCCTGGACGGCGAGCCGCCCGGCTTCCTGCCCAATCCGCGCCACGACGCGCGCCTCAACGCGGTCGACCTCTCGGTGCAGCGGGAGGCCGCGTTCGACGAGCAGGACCGGCGGCGGGAGACCGAGTTCGTCAACCGGCTGCTGATCCGCGCCATGGGCTACCACCAGGGCGCCGGGGAGGGCGAACCCGGCTGGTGGTTCAGCGGACGGCACGCCGCGCTCACCGAGCTGGCCGCCTGGCTCGACGGGGACTCCCCCTGCCAGGCCGTCACGGCCGGTCCGGGCTCGGGCAAGACCGCCGTGCTCGGCCTGGTCGCCGCGCTCACCCACCCCGAGCGGCACCGCACCGTCCCGCTGCACGCGCTCGGCCTGCCCGCCGGCCTCTTCGCCCCGGGCGCGCTGGACGCCGCCGTCTACGCGCAGCGGCTGACCGACGCGGACGTGCTGGACGCGCTGTGCGCGGCCGCCCGGGTCCGGGCCGGAACGGTCGGCACCTTCCTGGAGGAGCTCGAACGGCAGCCCCGGGCAAGGCCGTTGACGGTGCTGATCGACGCGCTGGACGAGGCCGCCACGCCGGAGAGCCTGTGCGCCGCCGTGCTGCGCCCGCTGCTGCGGCACGCCGGCGGCCGGGTGCGGCTGCTGCTCGGGACGCGGCCCTACCTGCTGCCGCGGCTGCACCTGGCGGACGACCGGATCGTCGACCTGGACGCCCCGCGCTACGCCGACCCCGACGCCCTCGCCGCGTACGCCGCCCGCACCCTGCTGCGCGCGCACCGCGGCTCCCCCTACCGCCGCCGCCCGTCCGCCGTCGGACCCGTCGCCCGCGAGGTGGCCCGCGCCGCCGGGCACTCCTTCCTGGTCGCCCGGATCACCGCCGGCACCCTCGCCGCCGCGCCCGCCGTCGCCGACGTCGACGACCCCGCCTGGCGCGCCGCGCTCCCCCGCCGGGCGGGCGACGCCATGCGCGCGGACCTCCGCCGGCGCCTGGGCCCCGACGCGGCCCGCGCCGCGGACCTGCTCCGCCCGCTCGCCCACGCCCAGGGCCAGGGCCTGCCGTGGGAGGACCTCTGGGCCCCGCTGGCGGCGGCGATCGCCGGCCGCCCCTACCACGACGAGGACGTGGTGTGGCTGCGCCGCAACGCGGGCTCGTACGTGGTCGAGGCCACCGAGGACGGGCGTTCGGCGTACCGGCTCTACCACGAGGCGCTCGCCGAGCACCTGCGGGAGGGCGTCGGGGCGGAGGCGGTGCACGCCGCGTACGCGCGCGTGCTGACCGAACGGCTGCCCTGCCGGGCCGACGGCACCCCCGACTGGTCGCGGGCGCACCCCTACGCGCTGCACCACCTGGCCCACCACGCGGCCGGGGCCGGGCGGTTGGACGAGGTCCTGGGCGAGGGCGGGTACCTGGTGCACGCGGTGCCGCGCGGGCTCACCCCGTACCTGCGGCACGCCCGGTCGGACACCGCCCGGCTGAACGCGGCCGTCTACCGGACGGGACTGCACCTGCACCACGACGCCGAACCGTCCGTCCGGCGGCAGGTGCTCGCCCTCGAAGCGGCGCGGGCCGGGGCGCACGGCCTCCGGCGCGAGTTCGTCCGCCACCTCCCGCCCGGCACCTGGACGCCCGCCTGGGCCACCGGCAGCACCTTCGGCCCCGCCCTGCGCGACACGCTCACCGGGCACACCGGGGCGGTGGAGGCGGTGGCGTGCGCCGTCCTGGACGGGCGGCCGGTCGCGGTCACCGGCGGCAAGGACGACACCGTACGGGTGTGGGACCTGACCACCGGGCAGCCCGTCGGCGAGCCCCTCACCGGCCACACCGGCTCCGTGGACGCGGTGGCCTGCACCGTCCTGGACGGGCGGCCCGTCGCGGTCACCGGCAGCTGGGACAACACGGTACGGGTGTGGGACCTCGCCACCGGGCAGCCCGTCGGCGAACCCCTCACCGGCCACACCGGCCCCGTGGACGCGGTGGCCTGCACCGTCCTCGACGAACGGCCGGTCGCGGTCACCGGCAGCTGGGACAACACGGTACGGGTGTGGGACCTGACCACCGGGCAGCCCGTCGGCGAACCCCTCACCGGCCACACCAGTCCCGTGGACGCGGTGGCCTGCACCGTCCTGGACGGGCGGCCGATCGCCGTCACCGGCGACTGGAACCACACCGCACGGGTGTGGGACCTCGCCACCGGACAGCCCGTCGAGCCGCCTCCCACCGCTCCCGCGAGCGTGGAGACGTACGTCGTCGTGGACGGCGCGCTCCGAGCCGTCACGGTCGGCCCTCCTGTCCGCACGGTGATGTGCACCCTGCTGGACGGCAGGCCCGTAGCCGTGTCCATCGACCAGGAGCACACCGTGCGGGTGTGGGACCTGAGCACCGGAGAACCCGTCGGGCCACCCCTCGACGGCCACACCAGCTCCGTCAAGGCGGTCGCCTGCACCACCCTCGAAGGCCGACCCGTCGCCGTCACCGGCAGCCGGGACGGCACCGCACGGGTGTGGGACCTGGACACCGGAGAACCCGTCGGGTCACCCCTCGACGGCCACACCAGCTCCGTCAAGGCGGTCGCCTGCACCACCCTCGAAGGCCGACCCGTCGCCGTCACCGGCAGCCAGGGCGACACCGCACGGGCGTGGGACCTGGACACCGGACAACCCGTCAACGGGTCCTTCGCCACCGAGAACGTGTTCGCGATGGCGTGCACCGTCATCGACGGCAGGGCCGCCGTCCTCGTCAGCCCCTGGGGCGAGAAGCTGGAAGTGCGCGACCTGGGCTCCGGACGGCTCGTCGCCGAGTGGCCCGACGACCGCGTCGATGTCACGGAGGGGCTGGCGTGTGCCGCCCTCCCGGACGGTCGGCCCGTCGCCGTCACCGGCAGCTGGAACGGAACGGTGCGGGTGCGGGACCTGGCGACCGGGGAAGCCGTCGGCGACTCCCCCGCCAGGCACACCAGCCGGGTGAACGCGGTGGCCTGCACCGTCCTGGACGGGCGGCCGGTCGCCGTCACCGGCAGCTGGGACGAGACCGTACGGGTGTGGGACCTGGCCACCGGGCAGTCCGCCGAGGAGCCCTTCGTCCGGCACGACAGCCCCGTGGCGTCGGTGGCGTGCGCCGTTCTCGACGGGCGGCCGGTCGTCGCCGCCGGGAGCTGGGACGGTGCCGTCCACCTGTGGGACCTGGCGACCGGGGAGGCCCTCGGGTCGCTCGTCGGCCACACCGACACCGTGGAGGCGGTGGCCTGCACCGTCCTGGACGGCCGCCCCGTCGCGGCCAGTTGCAGCTCGGACAACACCGTGCGGCTCTGGGACCTCCAGCACCGCACGGCGCTCGCCGTGATCCGGGCCGACGCGCCGGCCGCCGTCGCGTTCGCGTCCGACGGCAGCCTGGTCGTCGGCTTCCACAACGACGTGGCCTGCTTCCGCCGCGAGCCCCGCGGCCGTGCCCGGCCGGCCGGCAGCCGCTACCCCAGGCCGAGTTGACGCGTCGCCGCCTCCACGGTCTGGGCCAGCAGCACCGCGATCGTCATCGGGCCGACGCCGCCCGGCACCGGGGTGATCAGGCTCGCGCGCTCGGCGGCCGAGGCGAAGTGGACGTCGCCGACGTTGCCGGGGTTGTAGCCGGCGTCGACGACGACCGCGCCGGGCTTGAGGTGTTCGCCGCGGACGAGTTCGGGCCTGCCGACGGCGGCGACCAGGACGTCGGCCTCGCGGAGGATCGCGGGGAGGTCGGCCGTCCGCGAGTGGCAGTAGGTGACGGTGGCGTCGCGGGCGAGCAGCAGCATGCCGGCGGGCCTGCCGAGGATCGCGCTGCGGCCGACCACGACGGCGTGCTTGCCCGCCAACTCGACCCGGTACTCGTCGAGCAGGCGCATGATGCCGCCGGGGGTGCAGGAGGTGAAGCCGGGCAGGCCGAAGGACATCGCGGCGAAGGAGTGCGTGGTGACGCCGTCGACGTCCTTGGCCGGGTCGATGGCCTCGAAGGCGGCGCGTTCGTCGACCTGCGGGCCGGCCGGGTGCTGGAGCAGGATGCCGTGGACGGCCGGGTCGGCGGACAACTCGCCGAGCGTGTCGACGAGTCGGGCGGTGCTGGTGGTGGCGGGGAGCGGGACGTGGCGGGAGCGGATGCCGGTCTTCTCGCAGCGGGCGCGCTTCATCCGGACGTAGGTGACGGAGGCCGGGTCCTCGCCGACCAGGACGGTGGCCAGGCAGGGGGTGACGCCGGTGCGCAGGCGGAGGTCGGCGGCCGCGGCGGCGGTGGCGTCGGTGAGGCGGCGGGCGGGGGCAGTGCCGTCCATCAGGAGGGGGCGTTCGGTCACGGGTGCGACTCCCTGGGTCTCGTGGTGAGTTCGCCCAGGCGCGCGGCAACGGCGGTGCGGCCGCTCCCCGGTGGTGCTCCACCCGTGCGCCAGTCACGGCCCTGCGGGCATCGTAGCCGAGGGCCGGACCGGGCGCGGGGGGAAGGGCTCAGGACGCGGCGGCTTCGATCCGTTCGACGACGAGTTCGCAGAGTTCGTGGGTGCGCAGGGCGTCGGTGGCGTCGAGGGTCTTGCCGGCCCGGAGGGCGTCGAGGAAGTGCAGGACGACCTGTTCGATGCCGCGCTGGCGGGCGACCGGGACCCAGTCGCCGCGGCGGCGGACGGTGGGCTGGCCGCGGTGGTCGACGACCTCGGCAAGGTTGTGCACCTCGCGCTTGGAGTCGGCGCCGGATACTTCGAGGATCTCCTCGGTGGAGCCGGAGACCCGGTTCATGATGCCCAGGGCGGTGAAGCCGCGCCCGGCGAGGGTGAGCACCAGGTGCTCGACCAGGCCGTCGCGGGTGCGGGAGCGGACGTCGACGTGCTCGATCTCGCCGGGGACGAGGAAGCGCAGGCTGTCGACGACGTGGATGAAGTCGTCGTAGACCAGGGTGCGGGCGCGTTCGGGCAGGCCCTCGCGGTGCTTCTGCAGGACGATCAGGTCGCGCGGGCGCTCGGCGGCGAGCAGGTAGCCGGGGGCGTGGCGGCGGTTGAAGCCGACCAGCAGGGAGCGGCCGGTGTGCTCGGCGAGGGCGACCAGGCGGCGGGCGCCGTCGAGGTCGTAGGCGAGCGGCTTGTCCACGTAGACGTCGACGCCGCGGGTGAGCAACTCCTCGACGATCGGGACGTGTTGGTCGGTGGCGGCGTGGACGAACGCGGCGCGGATGCCGGAGTCGATCAGTTCGCCCAGGTCGGTGGTGCGGAACGGGAGGCGGTAGGCGTCGCCGATCCGGTCGAGCTTGGCCCGGTCGCGGGTCATCAGCCGCAGGTCGAGGCCGGGTTGGGCGGCGAGGACCGGCAGGTACGCCTTCTGCGCGATGTCGCCGAGGCCGATGACGCCGACCGGGATCGGGGTGGTGCTGCGGCCGGTCTCGTGATCGCTCATCGGGTACTCCTGCGAGGATGGGTGGTGGTCGTCCCTGACCACCCGGCAGCATATGCCAGGACGCTCGTTGAGCTGTCGGAACGCCGCTGGATCGGCCGATTCGCGTCGGTGCGGGAGCCGCCCGGGGCGGCTCCCGCAGTACGCGTACGAAGGCTGCCTCAGGAACCGGCCACCGGCGCGGGCCCCGTCTCGGTCGTCGGCGCGGTCTCCGTCGCGGGCCCGCCGAGCATCCGGCGGAAGTCGGCCGTCGCCTCGGCGAACCGGCCCGCGTAGCCGCCCTGGGCGAGGCGCAGCACGAAGGCCACGGCCTCGTCCGGGTGCGGGTCGGCGTAGGGCTGCCCGTTGTAGTCGAGGAACAGCAGCATCGACTCGAACGCGGTGCGCTTGTTCCGGTCCGTCATGGGGTGGTTGCGGGCGAGGGACTCGCCGAGCGCGACCGCCTTGGCCCACGCGTCCGGGTAGGCGTCCGCCCCGAACGCCGAGGCCCGCGGGCGGCCGAGCGCGGAGTGCAGCAGCGAGGGCTCGCGCACCAGGGCGGAGCCGCCCAGCAGGTACACGACGTCCTCCTCGTCCAGGTGGTCGGTGACGTGCCCGTTCACAGCTCGGCCAGCCTCTCCAGCGTCTCGGCGTTCGCCGCCCGGATCCGGGCGACCAGTGCGGCCCGCCGCTCGGCCCGCGACGGGGCGGGGCGGTCGGCGGCCTCCGGCTCCCGCGCCTGTTCCTGCTCCTGCTCCTGCTCCTGCTGCTCCACCTCGGTGCCTCCTCCCGACCCGTCTGGTCCGTGACCGGAAACTAGCAGGCGGCGCCGGGTGCGGTCGATCGGTTATCCGGCGCGGAGGGAGGGCTGACGGGGTTTCAGGCGCGGTGGCCGGACGGTCGGGCCGGGTCGGGGCGGCAGCCGAGGTCGTGGGCGGGCAGGGCGCCGGTGGCGAGGAAGCGGTCGGCGGCGCGGACCGCGCAGGACGGGGTGGCGGGGTCGTAGGCGCCGTGGTTGCCGCCGTCGACGGTGACCATCCGGGCCCGCTGCCCGAGCGCGGCGCGCATGCCGAGGGCGCCGGCGTACGGGGTGGCGGGGTCGCGGGTGGTCTGCAGCAGCAGGATGTTCGCGGGGCCGCGGCCGGTGACCCGGACGGCGGGTTCGGCGGGGGCGGGCCAGAACGCGCAGGGCAGGATGTTGGCGCCCATCCCGGCGAGCAGCGGGTTGCGGGCCCGGCTCGCGGTGACGGCGCGCTGGTAGCGGGCGGGGTCGCGGTCGGCGGGGGTGTCGTTGCACAGGACGGCGACGAAGGCGGCGATGTCGTTGTCGGCGGGGATGCCGGGGGTGTCGGGCTTGCCGAGCCACCAGTAGGGGACGGGGGCGGCGCCGTCGGCGGCCAGGTAGCCCCACCAGTCGGCGATCTCCGGGAACAGCGCGGTGTGATAGCTGTCGAGGCGGTAGAGGGTGCGCCACAGGTTGCCGTCGACCGGCCCGGCCTGCGGGTGGTTGACCGGGGTGCGGTCGAGTTTCGCGGCCAGGGCGAGGTAGTCGGCGCGGACGGCGGCGGGGGTGGCGCCGAGGTGCAGGTCCGCGTCGCGCGCGGCGGCCCAGGCGGCGAAGTCGGCGAAGCGCAGTTCGGTGGCGGCGTCCCAGCCGGCCAGCCGTTCCTGCCAGGTGGCGGCGGGGTCGACGTTGCCGTCGAGGACGAAGCGGTCGGTGCGGCCGGGGAAGAGCTGGGCGTAGACCGCGCCGAGGTAGGTGCCGTAGGAGACGGCCCGGTAGGAGATCCGCGGTTCGCCGAGGGCGGCGCGGACCAGGTCGAGGTCGCGGGCGGTGTCGGCGGTGGTGAGGTGGCGGACGAGGTCGCCGCCGGCGGCGAGGCAGTCGCGGGCCAGGTCGCGGGCGAAGCGCACGTTGGGGGTGATCGAGCCGTCGGGGGCGGGGAACGGGAAGACCTGCTGCCAGGGCACTTCGGCGGGGGTCCGTCCGCAGGTCACCGGGGTGCTGCGGCCGACGCCGCGCGGGTCGAAGCCGACCAGGTCGTAGCGGTCGAGCACCTCGCGCGGGTAGCCGGCGGCCATGGCGCCGGGCAGGTGGAGGCCGGGCAGGCCGGGGCCGCCGCCGTTGTGCACCAGGACGCCGCGCCGCAGGCCGGGCTTGGCGGTGGGCAGCCGGGAGACCGCGATCTCGATGGTCGGCCCGTGCGGCCGCCGGTGGTCGAGCGGCACCCGGACGGTGGTGCAGCGCAGCGCCGGGTCGACCGGGGCTCCGGACGGGTCGGCGGGGCAGTCCGTCCACACCGGTGGCCGGGGGCGCTCCGCGGCCGCTTCCGCCGCCGTTCCGGTCAGGGTCAGGGCCAGCGCGAACCCGGCGGCCAGCAGGCGTCCGCCCACTCGTGATCTCGTCCACATGGACTGGACCATAGGGAGGCGAGGCGCCCCGTGCATACCCTTGCGGGGGCGTCCGCCGTCGATCGCACACCGGTCGACTCGACTGCCCGGCAGGGGAATTGACGCTTGCTCAGGCCGGGTGGTCGAGGTGTCCGGCGGCTTCGGCGAGGGCGCTCAGGACGGGGCTGATCAGCGGGTGCCGCTCGGCGCCGGCCCGGGTGGCGGCGAAGACCCGGCGGGTGGCGAGGGGGCTGTCGACGGGGCGGACGGCGACGGCGCCGGGTTCGGTGCCGCGCAGGGCGGAGCGGGGGACGAGGGCGACGCCGGCGCCGGCCGAGGCGAGGGCGGTGACGGCGCGGAAGTCGTCGGAGGAGTGCACGAGCCGGGGTTGGAAGCCCGCGTGTTCGCAGGCGAGCAGGACGACGTCGTGGCAGGGGTTGCCGGGGTAGGGGCCGATCCAGGGTTCGGCGGCGAGGTCGGCGACGGCGACCGGGCCGGGGCGGGCGGCCAGCGGGTGGTGCAGCGGGAGGACGGCGTCGAAGGGTTCGGCGTACAGCGGGAGGCGGGTGAGGCGGCGGTCGTCGGGGCGCGGGGCGCCGCGGTACTCGACGGCGACGGCGATGTCGGCGCGGCCGTCGAGCAGCATCGGGAGGCTGGCGTCGCCCTCCGCGTCGAGGACCCGGACCCGCAGGCCGGGGGCGGTCGCGGCCAGTGCGGCGACGGCGGGGGCGAGGACGAGGGCGATGCCGGTGGCGAAGGCGGCGACGGTGATCTCGCCGGCCGCGCCGGAGTCGTAGGCGGCGAGGTCGGCCTCGGCGCGTTCGAGCTGGGCGAGGACGGCGTCGGCGTGGGTGAGCAGGATCTCGCCGGCGGCGGTGAGCCGGACGCCGCGGCCCGCGCGGACCAGCAGGGTGTGGCCGGTCTCCTGTTCCAGGGCGGCGAGCTGTTGGGAGACCGCGGACGGGGTGAGGTAGAGCGCGGCCGCCGCGGCGGTCACCGTCCGGTGGTCGGCCACGGCCCGGAGGGTCCGCAGCCGTCGTGCGTCGATCACGGGGTCAATTCTGCCAGCGCGGCGGGGCCGGTCGGGACGCCGGGTGGCCGGGGCCGCTGCGGGGGCGGTCGGCGCGGGGAGCCGGGCACGGCTC
>NZ_JBHUWH010000301.1:0-9916 GCF_042670125.1 Kitasatospora sp. NPDC057198
CGCGTGGGGCGCTCGCCGACCGCTTACCAGCCGCGGTTGGCGTAGCGCTCGGTCTCCGGGAGGGTGTCGCAGTTGATGCCGACCATGGCCTCGCCCAGGTTGCGGGAGGCGTCCGCGATGATCTTCGGGTCGTCGAAGAAGGTGGTGGCCTTCACGATGGCGGCGGCGCGCTTGGCCGGGTCGCCCGACTTGAAGATGCCGGAGCCGACGAACACGCCCTCGGCGCCGAGCTGGCGCATCAGCGCGGCGTCGGCCGGGGTGGCCACGCCGCCGGCCGAGAACAGCACCACCGGCAGCTTGCCGAGCTCGGCGACCTCGCGGACCAGCTCGTACGGGGCGCGCAGCTCCTTGGCGGCGGCGTACAGCTCGTTGTTGTCGAAGCCGCGCAGCTTGGCGATCTCGTTCTTGATCTGGCGCAGGTGGCGGACGGCCTCCACCACGTTGCCGGTGCCGGCCTCGCCCTTGGAGCGGATCATGGCCGCGCCCTCGGCGATCCGGCGCAGCGCCTCGCCCAGGTTGGTGGCGCCGCAGACGAAGGGGGTGGTGAACGCCCACTTGTCGGAGTGGTTGACCTCGTCGGCCGGGGTGAGGACCTCGGACTCGTCGATGTAGTCGACGCCGAGCGACTGGAGCACCTGGGCCTCGACGAAGTGGCCGATCCGGGACTTGGCCATCACCGGGATGGAGACCGCGCCGATGATCTCCTCGATCATGTTCGGGTCGGACATCCGGGCCACGCCGCCGTCCTTGCGGATGTCGGCCGGAACCCGCTCCAGCGCCATGACCGCGACCGCACCGGCGTCCTCGGCGATCTTCGCCTGCTCGGCGTTGACCACGTCCATGATCACGCCGCCCTTGAGCTGCTCGGCCATGCCGCGCTTGACCCGGGCGGTGCCGACCTGGGGCTGCTCGGCGGAAGTGGGGGTGGTGGACACGTAAGACCTCACTCAGGGATGAACCGGTGCTATCGATCTATCGTAGGCCCGGTGACCCCGCGACCCATACGCCACATGGTCCAGGGCCGTCCCCGGCATACGACAATCGGGCCAGCGGTCCGGTTGCGGCAGGAAACGCTGTCAGCCTACGCGGGAGCGCCCTCGGGCGTGAGCGCCACCGGGGGCTCGTCGTCCATCTCGAAGGCCATCGGGAACGGCGCGCGCCCCGCCAGGCGGAAGTAGCGCACCAGCCGGTGCTCGCGCACCGCGCGCGCCGCCCGCACCGCGTCGTTGTGGAAGCGCCGCGCCATCGGCACCCGGCGCACCGCCTCCACCAGGTCGCGCACCGCCTCCTCGCCGCCCGGCGCCGCCCGCAGCGCGCCGACCTGCTCCGGCTCGTCCAGCACCGCCCGCAGCGCCAGGCTCAGCTCGCTCTCCGCCACCTCGCGCTGCTCGGACTCGGCCTGCCGGGCCGCGTGCGCCGCCTCCAGCAGCAGGATCGACGCGGCCGGGTCCAGCAGCGAGGAGGTCGCCAGCTCCACCGCCACCGAGGAACGGCGCAGCAACTGGGCGTCCAGCGAGGCCCGCGCGGCGTCGATCCGGGCGTGCAGCCGGTCCAGCCTGCCCGCCGTCCAGCTCAGGTAGACGGCGAACAGTACGACGGCCGCAACGGCCCAGATCCAGGTAGCCACGGGGCGCTACGGTACCGGCTCAGCCCCCGAGGACCGCCGAGCGGTAGGCGAGGTGGTCCAACTCCCCGACCTGGACGGCGGCCTGCACCGGCCCGGCCTCCGCCCCCAGGTACTCCGGGAGCGCCGCCAGCACCGCCTCGCTCAGCGCCGCCTTGGCCGCCGCGCTGCGCCCCGGGAAGATCCCGACCTCGACCACGACCAGCGCGAACGTCTCGGCGTCCGCCCCGACCACGTTCTCCCCGGTGCGCCGGAACCGGGTCTTGCACTTCTCCGGCTTGGCGTCCAGCAGCTTCACCGCCAGCCGGTTCAGGGCCAGGCCGAAGCCCCGCCGGTCGAAGGAACCGGCGAGCCGGTCGGTGTAGTCGACGGTGATCAGCGGCATGCGGGGCTACCTCTCCGGAAGGGACGGGTCAACGGCTCGGACGCGGACGGCGGTCGGACGGTTCGACCTCGGCCACCGGCGGACGCCCGTCGGTGACCGTCTCGTACACCGACAGCACCTCGGCGCCCACCGTCTCCCAGTCGAAGCGCCGCACGTGCCGGGACGCCGCCTCGCGCAGCGCCGCCAGCCGCTCGGGACTGCCCAGCAGCTTGAGCGCCGAGGCCGCCAGCGCGTCGGCGTCCTCCACCGGGAACAGCTCGCCGGCCGCGCCGCCGTCCAGCACCTGCCGGAACGCGTCCAGGTCGCTGGCCAGCACCGGGGCGCCCGCCGACATCGCCTCGACCAGGATGATGCCGAAGGACTCGCCGCCGGTGTTCGGCGCCACGTACAGGTCCACCGAGCGCAGCAGCCGGGCCTTGTCCCGGTCCGAGACCATGCCGAGGAACTCCACCCGGGCCCGCACCTCGGGCGCCAGGCCCTCCACGGCCTCCTCCTCGTCCCCCTTGCCGGCCACCAGCAGCCGCACCCCCGGGCGCTCGGCCAGGATCCGCGGCAGCGCGGCCAGCAGCGTCGGCAGGCCCTTGCGCGGCTCGTTGATCCGGCCGATGAAGCCTATGGTGCCCGGCCCGCCCCCGGCGGCGCCGCCCTGCCACTTCGGCTCCGGCTCGGCGTCCGCGAAGAACCGCACGTCCACGCCGTTCGGGATCACCACCGCGTCCCCGCCCAGGTGCTCCACCAGGGTGCGCCGGGCGTACTCCGACACCGCGATCCGGCCCGACATCTTCTCCAGGCCCGGCTGCAGGATCGGCGAGGCCGCGATCATCGCCCGCGAGCGCGGGTTCGAGGTGTGGAACGTCCCCACCATCGGCCCGGTCGCCGCCCACGCCGCCAGCATCGACAGCGACGGCGAGTTCGGCTCGTGCACGTGCAGCACGTCGAACCGGCCCTCGCGCAGCCAGCGCCGCACCCGGGCCGCCGACAGGATGCCGAAGCTCAGCCGCGCCACCGACCCGTTGTACGGCACCGCCACCGCCCGCCCCGCCGAGACCACGTACGGCGGCAGCGCCTCCTCGTCCTCCGCCGGGGCCAGCACCGACACCTCGTGGCCCAGCCGGATCAGGTGCTCGGCCAAGTCCCGGATGTGGAACTGCACCCCGCCGGGCACGTCCCAGTCGTACGGGCACACCACGCCGATCCTCAACGCTCGGCCCCCCGCGGGGTCAGGTCGGCCAGCCACAGCTTCTGCAGCATGTGCCAGTCCACCGAGTGCTCGCGGATCGCGCCCGCCCACACGTCCGCCATCGCCTGGGTCATCGCCGCGGCCTGCTCCTGCCGGGTGCCCTCCCCCGACGGCACCACCTCCGGGTGCACCTCCGCCCGCAGCATCGCCCCGTCGTACCAGAGCGACACCGGGAACAGCGCCGCCCCCGTCCGCTGCGCCAGCGCCGCCGGACCGGCCGGCATCCGGGTCGGCTCGCCGAAGAAGTCCACCCGGATCCCGGCCTCCGACAGGTCCCGGTCGCCCACCAGGCAGACCAGCTTCCCCTCGCGCAGCCGCCGCGCCAGCGTCCCCACCACCGAGACCTGGGAACCGGTCAGCGCCAGCACCTCCATGCCCAGGCTCTCCCGGTAGGCCACGAACCGGTCGAACAGCGACTCCGGCTTCAACCGCTCGGCGACCGTGGTGAACGGGAACCCGCCCGCCGAGGCGATCCACGCCCCCGCCAGGTCCCAGTTCGCCATGTGCGGCAGCGCCAGCACCGCGCCCCGCCCGGCCGCCATCGCCTCGTTCAGCTGCTCCAGGCCCTTGACCGTTATGGCACCGGCGATCCGCTCCCGGCTCCAGGTCGACAGCCGGAACGACTCCATCCAGTACCGCATGTACGAGCGCATCCCGGCCCGGGACAGCTCCCGCAGCCGGATCCCGTCCGCGTCCGGGTGGACCCGCGACAAGTTGGCCTCCAACTGCCGCACCCCCTTGCCCTGCCGCCGCCACGCCACGTCGGCGATGGTGTCGAACAGGCCGCGGGCCACCGGCTCGGGCAGGTGCTTCAGCCCCGCCCAGCCGGCCGCGTAGGCGGCGTCGACCAACCGTTCCCTCACTTGACCCCCTCGGCGGCGGCCGCCGCCTCCAATTCCGCCGACTCCCGGCGCACCGTCAGCATCCGCTGCGCCACCGTCACCAGGCTGCCCGCCGCGACCACCCACAGGGCGATCGGCAGCAGCCACTCGATGTACGGCACCCCGAACTTGTGCAGGCCCGCGAAACCGGCCGCGGTCAGGCTGATCACCAGCCGCTCCGCCCGCTCCACCAGGCCCGAGACGTCCACCGGGAAGCCCAGTGCTTCGCCGCGCGCCTTGGTGTAGGACACCACCTGGCCGCTGGCCAGGCAGAAGACCGACACCGCGCACAGCAGGTCGTTGTTCCCGCCCCCCGCGTACCACATCGCCAGACCGCCGAAGATCGCCGCGTCGGCGACCCGGTCCAGCGTCGAGTCCAGGAACGCGCCCCACTTGCTGGAACGGCCCGCCTGGCGGGCCATGTTGCCGTCCACCAGGTCGGAGAAGATGAACAGGGTGACGGTGATCACGCCCCAGAAGAACTCCCCGCGCGGGAAGAACACCAGAGCACCGGCCACCGACCCGGCCGTCCCGATCAGCGTGACCGCGTCCGGACTGACACCCCACCGCAGCAGCATCGCGGCGAACGGGGTGAGGACACGTGTGAAGAAGGCACGCGCGTACTTGTTGAGCATGGCCTTCCGGTCCGCTCCGCTCCTCGGAATGGCACCCGCGGACCACATGCCCGCCGGGCGGCCGCGCGAATGGACCCGCCCGGCTGGACAATGGTATCCACGCTGATCGAGCGGCAGGAGGCCCCGCCATGCCGGACCGGACGGCCCACACCCCCGCACCGCCCGCCGACCGACCCGACCGGCTCCGCAACGTGGCCCTGGTCGGGGCCGGCGGAGCCGGGAAGACCACCCTCGCCGAAGCACTCGCCCGCACCGCCGGCGTCCTGACCAGGGCCGGAACCGTCCCCGACGGCACCACCACCGCCGACTGGGAGGACGTCGAGCACCAGCAGCAGCGCTCCGTCCAGCTCGCGCTCCTCCCCCTCCCGTGGCGCGATCTCAAGATCAACCTGATCGACGCCCCCGGCTACGCCGACTTCGCCGGCGAACTCCAGGCCGCCCTGCGCGCCGCCGAGGCCGCCCTGTTCGTCCACTCCGCCGCCGACCCCGAGGTCCCCCGCCCGGTGCGCGCCCTGTGGCAGCAGTGCGAGGACGCCCGGCTGCCCCGCGCGATCGTCCTCACCCACCTGAACACCGCCCGGGTCCGCCTCGACGACGTCCTGCGGATGCTCCAGGACACCCTCGGCACCCCCGACACCGTCCGCCTCCTGCACCACGTCGACCTGCGCGACGGCCACCTGCACGGCCTCACCGACCTGCTCACCGGCCGCACCCGCGGCACCCCGCAGGACGCTCCCGCCACCGACCTGGAGGCCGAACGCGCCCGCCTGGTCGAGGCCCTGGCCGGCGAGGACGACACCCTGATGGCCCGCTACCTCGACGGCGAAGGGCTCGACACCGCCGCCCTCACCGCCGGACTGCGCCGCGAACTCCTGGCCGGCACCCTGCACCCCGTCCTGGCCACCGCCCCCGACGGCACCGGCTGCGACGCCCTGCTCGACCTGCTCGCCGACGCCTTCCCCTCCCCCGCCGACCGCACCGACCACCTGCCCGCCGCCGACCCGGACGCCCCGCTGACCGCCCAGGTCGTCCACACCGGCGAGGACCCCTACCTCGGCCGCCTCAGCCTGCTCAAGGTCTTCGCCGGCACCCTGCGCCCCGACACCACCGCCCACCTCCCCGACGGCACCGAGGAGCGCCTCACCGCCCCGCACAGCCCGCTCGGCCGCCAACTGCGCCCCGTCCCGCTGGCCGTCGCCGGAGACCTCGCCACCGTCACCAAGCTCACCGCCGCCCGCACCGGCGACACCCTCACCACCGGCGGCACCGCGCTACCGCCCTGGCCGCTGCCCGAGGCCCTGCTCCCCACCGCCGTCCGGGCCCGCTCCAAGTCCGACGACGACAAGCTCTCCCAGGCCCTCGGCAGGCTCTCCGCCCAGGACCCGGCCCTGCGCGTCGAACAGAACCCCGACACCCACCAGCTCGTCCTGTGGTGCACCGGCGAGGCCCACCTCGCCGTCACCCTGGACCGCCTCACCACCCGCCACGGCGTCCACGTCGACACCGTGCCCTACGAGGTCGCCCTCCGCGAGACCTTCGCGGCCCCCGCCGACGGCCACGGCCGGCACGTCAAGCAGTCCGGCGGCCACGGCCAGTACGCCGTCTGCGACCTCACCGTCGAACCGCTGCCCGGCGGCGGCTTCGAGTTCGTCGACCGCGTCGTCGGCGGCGCCGTCCCCCGCCACTTCGTGCCCTCCGTGGAGAAGGGCGTCCGCGCCCAGCTCGCCCACGGCCTGCACGGCCACCCGATGACCGACGTCCGGGTCACCCTCACCGACGGCAAGGCGCACTCGGTGGACTCCTCCGACGCCGCGTTCCAGACCGCCGCCGCCCTCGCCCTCAAGGAGGCCGCCGACCGCACCGCCGTCGAAGTCCTCGAACCCGTCGACGAGGTCCGCGTCCTGCTCCCCGACGAGTACCAGGGCGCCGTGCTCGCCGACCTCTCCGCCCGCCGCGGCCACGTGCTGGGCACCGAGATCGGCGGCCCCGGCCTCAGCCTGGTCCGCGCCGAGGTCCCCGAACTCGAACTCACCCGCTACCCGCTCGACCTGCGCTCGCTCTCGCACGGAACCGGCCGGTTCACCCGCAGCTACCTGCGGCACGCCCCGATGCCCGCCCACCTCGCCGCACGGCACACCGGCGGCTGAACCCCGGCCGCCGCAGAGCCCCTACGACCGCCGCGGCAGCGCGCAGGCCGGCGTGCCGCCCGGCATCCGGTCCCGGTTCTTCGCGATCCAGCGGTACACCGCGTCCGCCACCGGCCGCACCGGCGCCAGCGCCAGCACCCCGCCGGCCCACGCCCACAGCCCGCCCGAACGCATCAGCAGCCGCGCCACCGCCTGCGCCCCGCCGTACACCCGGCGGTCCGGCGTCACCCACAGCACCTCCCGCGAGGCCCGCTCCGCCGTCACCTCCCCGCCGGTGAACTCCGCCAGCGCCGCCATGTCCGCGAACTGCCACGCCACCGCGTCCCAGCCCGCCGAGGACAGGCTCTGCCGCGGATAGCGCTCCGCCCACCGCACGCAGCTGGAGCAGAACGCGCAATCGCCGTCGAAAACCAGCACCGGCCCCGGTGCGTACGCACTCGTCATGCCCGAGATCCTCCACCCCCGCGGCACCGGCCGACAAACCGGGGGCGTCGAAGCCGCCCGCACGGGGCAGCATCACCCCGAAAGCCCCGCGCACGGCCGATATGTGACCCCGGATCAGCCGATGATCCGCACGGCCCGGCCCCCGCACGGTAACCTGCCGCAGATCGATCAGGGGAGAAGGAGCTGCACAGGTGACACAGCTCGACATGACGCCGGGCGCGCAGGTACCACGCACGGACGCGGGGAACCAGACCGCGGTCACGCAGGCGTTCTCCTCCGCCGCCTACCGCAACGGCGACTACACCGAACTCGAGGCGCTCGCCGGAGTCACGGTCAAGAAGGGCAAGTTCGCGCTCTTCCGCCCCAGCGCCGGCGAGGCGTTCAGCCGCGCCCTGATCGACCGCACCCTCGGCGGCGGCCGCAAACCGCTGGTCCCCTCGCACGGCACCGACGTCCGGATGGTCGTCGAGCACTGCCTCGCCGCCGAGGACCTGCGCGAGGCCCGGGACCGCAAGCTCGCCGGCCTCAGCCTGCTCTTCGGCGTCCTCTTCCTGCCCGGCACCCTGGTCTGGCTGGCCGCCTACCAGGCCCGCGCCTGGCTCGGCAGCAAGAAGTCCGCCGCCCGGGACGGCTTCATCGGCACCCTGGCCCTGCTGCTCGCCCTCGGCCTGACCCTGCTGCTGCTGATCCGCCCGCCCTTCGGCGGCCTGCCCGGCCTCTACTTCCGGGTGGTGATGCTCGGCCCCGCCCTCGGCTGGTACCTCGCCAAGCGCACCGTGGTCGCCGGCGTCGAGCAGCAGCGCGCCCGCTGGGGAGACCTGGTCGGCGGCAGCCCGGTCGCCGCCGTCGTCCCCAAGGCCGTCCCCAAGGACCACCTCGACAAGAAGGCCAACGCCCTCAAGGCCGCCCTGGACCGCCTCACCGCCGAACAGGCCACCAACGTCCAGCACTACGCCGGCCCCAAGGGCATCCTCGGCATCGGCGCCCGCTGGTCCGAGTGGTCCATGACCGAGGACCTCCGCCCCGCCGACGGCCACGACGACTTCCGCACCTTCCACGTCGCCGACCTCACCCGCCGGATCGCCGACCGCCTCTCCGGCCTCACCGCCAGCGACGTCCCCAACGGCGGCCTGCCCCGCCCGCAGATCAGCCACTGGGTGGTGCTGGACATCGGCGAGGGCGCCGACGAGATCGGCCGCCCCTCCGGCCCCGACATGGACGGCGACCGGATGCGCGACTTCGCCGTCCAGGAACTCGCCAGCAGGCAGAGCCTCGGCGCCGACACCAGGCACCGCATCGCCGTCCAGTTCGTCCTGCACAAGGGCCAGTTGGTCGCCACCATCGTGATCAACGTGATGGTGCTCTCCCGCAACCTGCAGATCCACGTCACCCCGCACACCCTCGGCCCGATCAACGGCTACTTCACCGCCAAGCCGAAGGTCCCCGAGAAGGACGTCTCCAAGACCTTCCGGTTCTGGGAGACCCGCACCGTCCAACTCGCGGTCGTCAACGACGACGAGGTCGTCCGACAGGCCGTCCGCGCCCCCTTCCACAGGATCCCCGGCCTGCTGAAGTGGCTCGGCGGCTCGATCTCCTTCCCCGAGCCCCTCTGCCTGCGCCAGGCGTGGGCCGACCCGACGTGGAACAGCCGCTACAAGTCCGACGACACCATCTACCTGCCCCGCCCCGTCGTCGGCATCATCCACGCCGCCGTGATCGAGTTCCTCGAGGAGCACGACGTGGCCACCGACCGCTTCACCAACCGCTCCAACATCCTGCGCAGCGAGATCCAGGGCTCCCGCCCCTACCGCGCCGACAAGTACGACGCCGGCTGACCCGGCCCGCGCACGGAAGCAGCAGGGGCGTACGGGAACCCTCCCGCACGCCCCTGAACGCTTCCGCGCGACCCTGCTCAGCCCGGCCACACCTCGGACAGCATCTTCCGGGTGTCCGCCAGCAGCTGCGGCAGCACCTTGGTGTGCCCCACCACCGGCATGAAGTTGGTGTCCCCGCCCCAGCGCGGCACCACGTGCTGGTGCAGGTGCGCGGCGATCCCCGCCCCCGCGGCCGCCCCCTGGTTCATCCCGATGTTGAACCCGTGCGCCCCCGACGCCGCCCGCAGCGCCGTCATCGCCTTCTTGGTGAACTCCCCCAGCTCCGCCGTCTCCGGCCCGTCCAGCTCGGTGTAGTCCGCGACGTGCCGGTACGGCACCACCATCAAGTGCCCGCCGTTGTACGGGTACAGGTTCAGCACCGCGAACACCGCCTCCCCACGCTGGACGATCAGCCCCTCCTCGTCACTCAGCTGCGGGATCGTGCAGAACGGACAACCGTCGTCGGGAGTCGGCCCGGTGGGCTTGTTCTCGCCCTGGATGTACGCCATCCGGTGGGGTGTCCACAGGCGCCGGAAGCCGTCCGGCTCCCCCACGCCCCGCTGCAGTTCCGGCTCACTCGTCATGCCCGCCAGCATATGCGCCGCGGCCCACGAACAGAGCAGTGCGGGGGGGGGGGCCCCGCGGGGGGGCCCCCCCCCCCCCCACCCCCCAGCGCATAAAACAAC
>NZ_JBHUWH010000302.1:0-9907 GCF_042670125.1 Kitasatospora sp. NPDC057198
GGTGGTCGGCGCGCTGCAGGGCGGTGACGACGGCGGCGACGATCTCGGGCCGCTGGACGGCGAGTTCGCGGCGGGCGAAGAACACCGAGCGGTCGGCGATGACGTCGCCGGTGCGGATCAGTTCGCGGAAGTTCCCGGTGCGGCGGGCGGCGGCGAGTTCGGCGCCCTGGGCGATCCAGCCGGCGATCCGGCCGGCGGCCAGCCGCTCGGCCTCGTCCCCGGCGGGGCGCTCGGCGGTGATGTCGTCGCGGTACGAAAGCCCGTGCTGATGCAGGGCCTTGGCGAGCAGGTGGGTCTGCCAGGAGCCGATGCCGAGCACCACGGTGCCTCCCTCGAGGTCGGCGACCGAGTGCACCGGCCCGTCGGCGGCGACCAGCAGCGCGCCGTGGTCGGGACGGGGCGCGGAGACGGCGGTGTAGACGATGTCGTGTCCGGCGGCCTGCGCGGTGATCGGCGGGGTGGAGCCGGTGCCGCCGAAGTCGATGGTGCCGTCGGCCAGGTAGGAGCCGGTCCTGGTGCCGTCCGTGTAGTGGTGGAACTCGGCGCTCTCGCCGAGCGGGGCCAACTCCTGCTGGAGGTAGTCAAGTCGGGCCAGGTGGTAGAGGGAGGGGTTGGAGCGGTGCACACCGACGGTGACGGTCATGGCGGTCTCTTTCCTTGGAGGGGTGGCTGGTTGACGTGCCGGGTCAGCTGACGTGCTGTGGTGCGGGGTCCTGGTGCACGCCGAGGTCGGCGAGCAGGCGGCGGCGCAGCGCCGCGAAGTCGGGGTCGGCGGCGTCCCGGGGGCGTTCGACGGTGACGGTCTCGTCGCGGACGAGCGCGCCGTCGCGCAGCACGGCGACCCGGTCGGCGAGCCGGATCGCCTCGTCCACGTCGTGGGTGACCAGCAGGACGGCGGGCCGGTGCTTGCGGCACAGTTCGCCGACCAGGTCCTGCATGCGCAGCCGGGTGAGCGCGTCCAGGGCGGCGAACGGCTCGTCCAGCAGCAGGAGTTCGGGTTCCCGGACGAGGGCGCGGGCGAGCGCGGCGCGCTGGGCCTCGCCGCCGGAGAGGGTGCCGGGCCAGGCGTCGGCGTGGTCGGCGAGGCCGACCTCGGCCAGTGCCCGGCGGCCGGTCTCCCGGGTGGCGGCGCCGCGCGGCAGGCCGACGGTGACGTTGCCCAGGACGCGCTTGGACGGGATCAGCCGGGGTTCCTGGAAGACCACGGTGCGCGAGGGCGGGACGAGCACGGTGCCCTGGTCGGCGCGGTCGAGGGCGCCGAGGATCCGCAGCAGGGTGGTCTTGCCGGTGCCGGAGGCGCCGAGCAGGGCGAGGAACTCGCCGCGGGCGATGTCCAGGTCGATGCCGTCCAGGACGGCCCGGGTGCCGAACACCCTGCGCAGGCCGCGCAGGTGGACCGCGGGGATGGCGGGGGCGGGGGTGCTCATCGTCCGGCCCCCTGCCGTTCGCCGGCGGGCCGCCAGGGCATCAGGACGCGTTCCAGGACGCGGACCGCGCCGTCGGCGGCCAGGCCGAGCAGGCCGTAGATCAGGATGCAGACGGCGAGCACGTCGGTGCGGGAGAAGTTCTGCGCCTGGGCCATCAGGTAGCCGATCCCCTCGGTGGAGTTGATCTCCTCGGCGGCGATCAGCGCGATCACGCTGAGCGTCATCGACAGCCGCAGCCCGGAGAGCAGGGCGGGCAGCGCGCCGGGCAGCACGACCTCGCGGACCACGGCCCAGCGGGAGAGGCCGAAGCTGCGCATCGCCTCGACGAGTCTGCGGTCGGTGTTGCGGACGCCGCCGGAGGCGGAGACGTACATCGGGAAGGAGGTGGCGACGCCGATCAGCGCGATCTTCGCGGTCTCGGTGATGCCGAACCAGACCATGAACAGCGGCACCAGCGCCAGGAACGGTACGGTGCGCAGGACTTGGACCGCGGAGTCGAGCAGTTCCTCGCCGAGCCGGAAGAAGCCGGTGACCACGCCGAGCACCAGGCCGGTGCCGGCGCCGAACAGCAGGCCGAGGGCGGCCCGGGTCAGCGAGGTGGAGAGTGCGTCGGCGAGCTGTCCGTTGCCCCACAACTCCTTTACCGCTTGCAGGACTTGGCCGGGCGAGGCGAGCACGTCGGGGGTGAGCGCGCCGGTCGCCGAGGAGATCTGCCAGGCGGCGAGCAGGGCCAGTGGGCCCAGGGTGCGCAGGGCGAGCGAGACGCCGCGCGGCCGGACGGCGGTGGCGCGGGCCTGCGGAGCGACCAGTCCGGCGGCCCGGACCGCCTCGGTGGTGGCGGTCATTTTCCGCTCCCGGCAAGGGAGTTGACGTCGATCAGGTAGGGCTTGACGTCGACCAGGGACTTGGTGACGCCCTGGTCGGCGTAGAACTCGGCGACCACGGCGAACCGGGCGGCGTCGGCGCCGGTGATCGGCGACTCGACGGCGCGCTGCCTGCCGAAGTCGACGGCGATCTCCTTCTCGGCGGGGGTGACGGCGGTCGGGCCGGCGTCGGTGAACACGTTGAGGTAGGCGGCCGGGTCGGCCTTCTCCTTGGCGCCGTTCTCGTGCAGGTAGGCGTAGAACGCCTTCACCACCTCGGGGTGCTTCTCGGCGAAGGACGAACGAACCGCCCACACCGCGTAGTTGTCGCTGCCGACGGCCTTGCCGTCGGCCAGGAAGTGCGAGTTCGCGTTGGCGATGGCGGGGATCGAGAAGGTGCCCCAGGTCGCCCAGGCGTCGACTTGGCCGGAGTTGAAGACGCCGGAGGTCTGGTCGGCCCGCAGGTAGACCCGCTGGACCCGGTCGGCCGGGATGCCGTTCTTCTCGAGCGCCTTGAGCAGCAGGTACTCGGAGGTGCCGCCCTGCGAGACGGCGACCTTCCTGCCGACCAGGTCCTTGATCTCCTTGATCGGGGAGCCGTTCTTCACCAGGATGCCCTCGCCGGCCCCGTCCGGTTCGGTCTGCGCGAACAGCTTGAAGCCGGGCTTCTGGGCGAGCGCGGCGACGGCCGAGGTGATCGAGCCCTGGGCGACGTCCAGTTGGTCGGCGTTGAGGGCCTGCGCGGCGGGGGCGAACGGCCCGGCGCTGCCCGTCCAGACCACCTTGGCGTGCACGGCGGCCAGCGCCGCGTCCAGCGTGCCGTCCTTCTTGCCCCTGGCGAGGAAGCCGGAGTTCCCGGGGTCGGGCACTCTCAGCACCACCTCGGCGCCGCCCCTGCCGTCGGCGGAGGCCGAGGCGTCCTTCGCGGACGAGCCGCAGGCGGTCAGGGCGAGCGCGGCGACGGCGGTCAGGGCGGTGGCGGCGAGCAGGGTGCGGCGGCGGACGGGGGTGCGCATGCGGTTCTCCAGGAAGGGCGGTCGGGTCAGGAACGGGCGGCGAGCAGGGCGCGGGCGGCGGCCAGCGGGGCGGGGTCGGCCCAGGCGCGGACGTCGACCCGGTCGGCGAGGAAGCCCTGGGCGTGCAGGAACTCCTGCTGCTGGGCGAGGAGTTCGAGGCGTTCGGCGGACAGGTCCGGGCGCAGGGTGCGGTGGCTGCCCGCCGCGTAGGCGCCCGCGACGCCCTCCGGTCCGGCGCCGGTCTCGGCGCCGAGGATCCGGGCGACCTCCGCGGGCCGTCCGGCGGCCCAGTCGGCGGCGCGCAGCAGTACGGCCAGGAAGCGGGCCACCAGCTCGGGGTGCTCGTCGAGCAGGTGCTGGTGGACGGTGATCGGGCGCGGGGTGCCGTTGTTGACCCGGTGCCGGCGGTCCGGCAGCGCGTCCAACTCGACAGCGGGGACGGTCCCGTGGCGGCGGGCGGCCTCCACGGCGAGCGCGCCCTTCACGTACACGGCGTCCACCCGGCCCTCGGCCAGCGCGGTCAGTTCGGCCTCCCACTGGCCGCCGCCCGGCTCGGCCTCGACGTCCACCCAGGTGGCGCCGGCCGGGGCGATCCCGGCGGAGGCCAGGGCGCCGTGATGGCCGGCCAGCGCCATCGCCCGCCAGAAGTCGATCGCGATCGGGTGCCGGGGCACCGCGAGCCGGCGGCCGCGCAGCCCTTCGGCGGAGTCGATGCCGCTGCCCTCCCGGACGAGCACCGCCTGGCGCTCCTCGATCCAGGTCAGGCCGATCAGCCTGGTCCGCTCGCCGCGCGAACGGGCCCACAGCGCCGGGACGTTGCCGCCCTCCCGGAACAGGCCGGTCAGCGCGTGGGTGTAGTGGTGGTCGGCGGCGACCTCCGGCGGGACGTCCTGCAGCGAGCGCACCGCGATGCCCTCGGCCGCGAACTCCCGCGCCAGCCAGCCCCGGTCGGCGGCGATGCCGGTGGCGGTCGGTACGGGGCAGCGGGTGAACCACAGCGTGTCCGGGTACGGGGGCGCGGCGGGGGGCGTGCTCATGGCGGGGCTCCGGTGATCGACAGGAGGCGCGCGGGCGCCGTGCCACATGGTGGGAACGGCCGCGCGGGAGAAGGGGGTTCGCGAAGGGTCAGCGACAACAGGAGGAGTGGCACCGGTGCGACTTCACGGTGGACTCCCTCCTGCTCGAACCGGCTGACGGACTGAGCGTTCCACCTGACCGGGGGCCGGATCAAGCCTTGCCAGATGATGGGACCACCTGTTCACGGAAGGCCGGACAGCCGCAACACTGCCGACATGCTGCCGCCGTGATCGCCCCCATATCCTGGGAGCAGAACGGAAGTTGACCGACGAGCCGAACCGGAGAAGCGCGATGCCCGCCCCCGGAACCCTCCCCGCTCCGCCGAGCGGCGCCCAGGCGGTCCACCGGGCGCTCGGCCTGCTGGACTGCTTCCACGACAACGGGCCCGACCTGAGCGCCTCCGAACTGGCCCGCCGCACCGGCCTGTCCGTCTCCACCGCGCACCGCCTGGCCCGCACCCTGGTCGCCACCGGCTTCCTCGACCAGGACGAGCGCACCGCCCGCTACCGGCTCGGCCCGGCCGTCGCCGAACTCGGCCGGCTCACCTTCCACCAGCGCGGCCTGCACCTGGCCGGCCCCGAGCTCGACCGGCTGGCCGCCCGCACCGGCGCCACCGCGGACCTGGCCATCCGCTCCGGCCCGCACGCCGTCGTCCTGGTCGGCGGCTCCGTCCTGCCCCCCACCGGGCCGGGCCTGCGCCGCCCGCTGCACTCCACCGCCCTCGGCAAGGTGCTGCTGGCCTGGCCCTCCCCCACCGACCCGCCGCTGGACGGGCCGCTGCCCGCCTACACCCCGCGCACCCTGACCGACCCGGCCGCGCTGGACGCCGAACTCGCCCGCACCCGCGAACGCGGCTACGCCCTCAACGACGGCGAGTCCGCCCCGGACGTCCGCACCCTCGCCGTGCCCGTCCTCGACCGCATCCCGGCGGCCCGCTTCGCCCTGGCCGTCCGCTCCACCCCGGCCCGCCTCCCGGACGAGGACCTCCCCCGCGTCCTCGCCCACGCCCGCACCTGCGCGGCGGCGCTCACCGTCCTGCTGCTGCCCCCGGAGCGGCGTTCCTGAGCGCGTCCGGCCCGGCGCCGAGCCGCAGCACCGTGTCGAGCTGGTGGTCGAGCACCCGTACGGCGGCCTCCGGCGTGCGGTGGCCGAGCGCGACGTCCACGCCGAGCGCGGTGGCCAGCGACCAGCAGATGTCGGCCTCGACCAGCTCGTCCCCGCCCGGCCCCCGCCGGGCCGTCGCGATCAACCCGGCCGTGAGGGAGAGCAGTTCGCCGTCGACCGGGGCCAGCACCCGGGCCAGCTGCGGATCGCCCGCCGCCCTGGCCGCCACCGCCAGGGAGAACCGCATCAGCCGCACGCCCTCCTCCCCCGGGTCGACCAGCGCGTGCAGGCAGGCCCGGAGCACCTCCTCGGGAGCGCTCGCGCCGGCCGCCGCGACCGCCTGTTCGATGCCCGCGTTCACCGCCCGCACCGCCCGGTCGAGCGCGTCCCGCACCAGGTCGTGCATCGAGGGGTAGTAGTGCTGCACCTGCCCCATCGAGACCCCCGCCTCGTCGGCCACCTTGCGCAGCGTCACCTGCTCGACGCCGCCCCGCACCGCCAGCGCCCAGACGGCCTCGACCAGCCGCGCCCGACGCTGCTCGTGGTCCACGATCTTCGGCACCGCGCCTCCTCCGCCACCGCCGTTCGCCATGCGGGTGCATTGCGAACCGGCCTCCAGTTTATTACCATGCAAGTGCATGGTAAAAGACCCGGAGATCCGAAAGGCAGCACGGTGAAGCACCACCTCCTGCAGGTCCTCGGCATGATCCTGTTCGTCCTCGGCGCCCAGGGGGCCGTCCGCCTGCTCGTCGACCACGCCGACACCGGCCTGCTCGCCCGACTCCCCGGCGGCTTCCCCGCCGCCCTGGCCGTCTACGTCCTGGCCGCCGTCGCCGGCGCCCTCCTCGCCGACCGGGCCCACCGCGCCGGGAAGGCCGCCGGGAAGGCCGCCGGGAAGGGCGACTGACGGCTCCGTCGGCGGACGGGCGAGCACCGACGCAGCGGGCAACGGGCACGGCGAGGACGGGCCCGGCGCGCGGAAGCGCGAAGGCCGCGGTGGGGGCCGGTGCAACCCCTCGCCGCGGCCTTCGCGCGCGCGTGCCGGTCGTCGGCGCGTGCCGGTCGCTACGCCGCCGGGGCGTACTTGTAGCCGACCCGGCGGACGGTGACGATGGTGTCGCGGTAGGCCGCGCCGAGCTTGCGGCGCAGGCGGGCGACGTGGACGTCCACGGTGCGGCCGTCGCCGACGTGGCCGTAGCCCCAGACGGTGTGGACGAGCTGGTCGCGGGTGTGGACGCGGTGCGGGTGCTCGGTGAGGTGGGCGAGGAGTTCGAACTCGAGGTAGGTGAGGTCGAGCAGCGCGCCGTCGACGTAGGCGTTGCGGCGGTCGGGATCGACGGAGATGCCGCGGTCGGCGGGGCGGGTGAACGGCCGGGCGGGCGCCGGGGCTTCGGCGGCGGGCGCGGCGGCGGCCGGGTTCTCGGCGGGCACCAGGACCAGGTAGCCGACCAGCGGGGAGTCGGCCGCGCCGAGCTGGGCGAGCAGCCCCTGCGGGAGGACGGACTGCGGGAGGGCGGCGACCACGGCGGCGCCGCCCTGGAGCCCGGCGAGCAGGCTCTCGGGGGCGCGGACGGGGGCCGGGGCCGGGGCGGCGGTCGCGGCGACCGGTCGGGGCGCGGCGGCCCGCCGGTGTTCGGCGGCGGGGGCGGCGCCCGCGGGGGCGAGGTCGGGGAGGGAGCGGACCGCGCGCAGGTGCGGGGTCGCGGTGGCGGTGGCGGCGTACGACATGTGAGGGCTCTTTCGCGCGTGACGGTCGGTGAGTGGTCGTCGTCTGCGCTTCCGGCGCACGGGAGTTGACGGTGGGTCAGGTCCGGTGCCGGGAGGCGCTGGTCGCGCGCCGACAGGTCAGGTCGAAGTGGTGGCTCCGGCGCGGTGGCCAGAACGGTTCGAGGAGGGTGCGCGGGTGCACGGTCGTTCTCCGGGGCGCTGCGTGGGTCGACGGGGACGCACGGAACCGCCACCGCCCGGCGGGAGCGGGCGGGGTGGCGGCGCGTCAGCGACAGCAGGCGCTGTAGATCCGGCCGTGGTCGATGTACCGGCGGACGGTGAGCAGGGGGAGTGCGGCGATGCGGACCGAGACGGTCATGGCGCGGCTCCTCCCCCGGAGTGTGTCGGGCTCCGCGGCCGTTCGGCGGCGGGCACGGCTACGAGACTTCCACGCCCGGCGCCCGGAAGGCAACCCACTGGAGGAACGCATCCGCAGGCCGAGACAGAAGACGTCCACCATCCGGACGCCACCGCCGCGACCTGCGGGAAAGCAAAGAATATCGGAGGCAGAAGTACCTTGCCCGTCCGAACCCGGCGGGCCCGTCCGGACCCGGCAGGCCCGTCCGAACCCGGCCCGTCCGGGCCCGGAACGGCGTCAGAGCCGTACGCCGGCCCGCTCCGCAGCGTGCTCGACCAACCGGATCAGCAGTTCCTTGCCGTCCTCGCGGCGCCGGGCGTCGCACAGCAGCACGGGCACCCCCTCCGGCAGGTCGAGCGCGGCGCGCACGTCGTCGGGGGCGTACACCTCGGTCCCCTCGAAGCAGTTGACGGCGACGACGAACGGGATGCCGCGCTGCTCGAAGTAGTCGACCGAGGGGAAGGAGTCGGCCAGCCGCCGGGTGTCGGCGAGGACGACCGCGCCGAGGGTGCCGCGGGCGAGTTCGTCCCAGACGAACCAGAACCGGTCCTGGCCGGGGGTGCCGAACAGGTAGAGGGCGAGGCCGGGCTTGAGGTCGATCCGGCCGAAGTCCATCGCGACGGTGGTGGTGCGCTTGGCCTCCACCCCGGCGGTGTCGTCGACCGGGCGGCCGATCTCGCTGAGCGACTCCTCGGTGCGCAGCGGGCGGATCTCGCTGACCGCGCCGACCAGGGTGGTCTTGCCCGCGCCGAAGCCGCCGGCGATCAGGATCTTGACCGCGCTGGTGGCCCAGGGGGCCTTGCGGGCGGCGGTGGAGGTCGACGGGGCGTCAGAGTGCACGGAGGCCATTGATCACGTCTCGCAGCAGGCGCTCGTCCGGTTGCTGGGCGAGCTGGAAGGGTCGGGTGACGCTGATCAGATCGGCGTCGTGGAGGTCGCCGAGCAGGACCCGGACCACGCTCACCGGCAGGTCGGTGTAGGACCCCAGCTCGGCGACGCTGAGCGGCTCGTCGCGGCAGAGCTCGAGGATCGCGTGGTGTTCCGGGCCGAGCGCGAGGTCGGGGCGGGCACCGCCGGGGCCGGCCGGGCCCGCCCCGGCGGCGGTGACCAGGGAGATCAGGTCGAACAGGCCGTCGTCGACCGGGCGGGCGCGTCCTCCGGTCATCGAGAACAGCCGGACCACCGGCCCGGCCTCGTCGTCGAACCAGCGGTCGTCCACCGGGGTGCGGGGCGCGAACAGGTCGACCGGCTCCTGGCCGGCCGCCCCGTCGTCCGCGGGCGCACCGCTGGGGCCGGCCGGGGCGGGGGCCCCGGTCGGCTCGGTCGGCTCGGGCTCGCTCATCGAATCGGTCATCTCCCGGGCAGGGTGTTCTCGGTCCTCGGTTCGGCGGCCAGGTGCTCGCCGACGCGCTTGACCAACAGTGCCATCTCGTAGGCGATCTGGCCCACGTCGGACTCGGCGTCGCTGAGCACGGCCAGGCAGCTGCCGTCACCGGCGGCGGTGATGAACAGGAACGCCTCGTCCAGCTCGACCATGGTCTGCCGGACGCCGCCGACCTGGAAGTGCCGGCCGGCGCCCTTGGCGAGGCTGTGGAAACCCGCGGCGACCGCGGCGAGGTGCTCGGCGTCCTCGCGGCCGAGGCCGCTGGAGACACCGGTGGCCAGGCCGTCGCTGGACAGGATCACCGCATGCCGAAGGGTCGCCACCCGGCCGACCAGGTCGTTGAGGAGCCAGTCGAGGTCCCCGGACGGCGGTGTTGTTGCGGTCATGATTCGGTTCCTTCTGCTGGTGCGGGCGGTGCGGGCGGCGGTTGGTGCGCCGACGGGACGGAACGGGCGGGGGCGGCGGGCAGCGCGGGCGGCACCGGCGCGGAGGGCAGTGCGACCCGCAGTCTGGGCGCCTGCCCGGGGACGGGCTGCTGCGGCCGCACCGGGACGGGCCCGCCGCCGGGCGGCTCCGGCTCGGAGCGCACCACGGTGAGCGAGGGGGGCTGGAGCCGGTCGCCGCGGCCGCGGGCGAAGCCGCGCTGGAAGGAGGAGAACGCGGAGCGGGCCTCCTCGGGGTCCCGCTCGCGGGCCGGTTCGGCGGGCTCGGGGCCGCCGCCGGTGCCGGGCCGCAGCTGGGGCGCCAGGTTGGCCTGCCGGACGCGCTTGGGCAGCAGCCCGCCGGCCACCGGGGTGAGCGCGGGCCCGGCCGGCGGCGCGGCGGCGGACGGCCCGGCCGGCTCCGCGGGCGAAGGCGCAGCGGCACCCGGGGCACCCGCGACGCCCGGGGCGGACGCGGCGCGCACGGCG
>NZ_JBHUWH010000303.1:0-9890 GCF_042670125.1 Kitasatospora sp. NPDC057198
GAAGCCTCCAAGCCCCCTTAGACTTCCCATGAACCGCCGCCCCCACCCTCTCCGCTACCTCCCCCGCCCTCCCCTGCCCCCTCGCCCACGCCTCCCACGCCCCCCCCCTCCCGGCCCTCACCGCCGTCGCCGCCCTGGCCGGCCTCGCCGTGGCCCCCACCCTCACCACCGCCTACCTGCTCACCGACGAACTCGCCGCCCCCACCGAACGCACCCGCGCCGGAGCCTGGGTCAACACCTCCTGCAACGCCGGAAGCTCCACCGCCACCGCCCTCACCGGCACCCTGCTCACCCACCTCCCCCTCCCCGCCTGCCTCCTCCTCGCCGCGACCCCGCCCCTTGCCGCGCTCGCCCTCCGGGGGCACGGAGGAGAGCCCCGCCAGGGGCTCGGGGAACGGCGAGGCCCGGTCTGCTGACGGTGCACTGCCGGAGCGCGCACCGGCTTCGGGTTCCGTTTTCGCCGATGAGTTCCGGCGGCGGGGCCCGTCCAACCCGGCATGACACGAATCCACGTCAACGGAACGGTCCTCGGCGTCGAGTCCTTCGGCGACCGGGAGGCCCCCCTCGTCCTGCTGGCCGGCGGCACCACGATGCTCTCCTGGCCGGACGCGCTGTGCGAGCACCTCGCCGCCGGCGGCCGCCACGTGGTCCGCTACGACCTGCGCGACAGCGGGGAGTCGGAGGGCGGCGACCCGCAGGCGCCCGGCTACACGCTGCGCACCCTCGCCGCCGACGCGGCCGCCCTCGCCGACGCGCTCGGCGGGGGCCCCGCGCACCTCGCCGGGATCGGGGTCGGCGGGATGGTCGCCCAGGTGGCCGCGCTCGACCGGCCGGAGGCGTTCTCGGCGCTCACCCTGGTCGGCACCCGCCCGGTCGCCCCCGGCCCGGCCGACCCGGACCTGCCCGAGCACGACCCGGCGACGATGGGACGGCTGTTCTCCCGTCCGAAGCCCGACTGGGCCGACCGGGCGGCGGTCGCCGGGTTCGCCGCCGCCGGGGCGGAGATCCTCGGCGACGACCCCGCCGCGGCCCGGACCACCGCCGCCCGGATCTGGGACCGCACACCCGGCACCGAACCCCCGGTGCAACTGGCCAACCAGATCGGCCTGGTGTTCTCCGCCCTCGACTGCGCACCCCGCTGGCGCGAACGCCTCCCCGCCCTCGCCCTCCCCACCCTGGTCGTGCACGGCCGCCGCAACCGGTTCTTCCCCCTCGGCAACGCGGAGGCGCTGGCCCGCGAGATCCCGGGAGCGCGGCTGCTCGTCCTGGACGCCGCGACGGCACTGCCCGCCACCGCGGCGGCGGAGGTCGCGGAGGCGATGCTGGCACTCTGAGGACGAACGAGAGAGCCCCACCAGGGGCTCACGAGCGCGCATTCAGGGGCTCGGGGAACGGCGAGGCCCAGTCTGCTGGCGGTTCACTGCCGTTGCGCGCATCGGCTTTTGGTTCTGTTTACGGCACGCAGCAGCACGGACTTTCCGATGGGCTCCGGCCGTCAGCAGCACGGACCCGCCGTTCCCCGGGCCCCTGATTTCGCATCCCGCCGTTCTCACCGGGCTCTGCGCAGGAGTTGCTCCGCGACGGCCAGGTTGATGATCCAGGAGACCCAGGCGCCGGAGGCGTAGATCGCGGCGGCGGGGAGGCCGGTCGGCCCGAGGGCGAGGAGCCAGAGGCGGAAGGTGACGGCGGTGAACATCAGGGCGTAGGAGCGGAGCATCCAGCGGTGGTGGGCGGGGACGCGGCCGTGCCGGGCGTGGTGGAGGCCGAGGGCGGTGGTGGTGAGGGTGAGGACGGCGAGCAGGGCGAAGCCGAGCGGGGCGACCGGGGGGTAGAGGCCGTGCGGGGCGATGAGCAGGCCGCCGAGGCCGGTCGCGGCGGCGGCCAGGACGTAGCCGCGGCCGGTCCAGCGGTGCAGGGCGGGGCGGCGGGCGCGCAGGCCGGGGAGGAACTGGAGCAGGCCGAGGGAGAGCGCGCCGATGCCGCCGCCGATGTGCAGCAGGAGCGGGGCGAGGTGGGCGAGGTAGACGGTGCGCTGGTCGGCGAGGAAGGTGTCGGGGTCGAGGGTGAAGTAGCGGGCGGAGACGGCGGCGACGAGCAGTGCGAGGGTGGCGACGGCGATCCGGCCGGCCCGTTGCGGGGCGCCGGACTTCCGTGCGGCGGTGGGGACTTCGGTCGCGCCGGGGTGGTGGGAGGTCATGCCGGGGACGCTACGGACCGGCCCTGATCTGCGGCGTCCCCCCGGTGGGGTGGCCTGGACTACCCCAGCTGGGGTAGCGCCCCGGGCCCGTCCCGGAGCCGGGCGGACACCGGGGTCGGGGAGCGGCCGGGTCGGGTAGGTTCTCCCCGGTCACCGCGGGTCCCGCCCCCGCCCCCCGCCAGCACCGAGGACGCCGCACGATGCCGCCCACCGTCACCAGCAGACTCCGGTTCCCCGCGTTCGGGTTTCGACTCCCCGCGTTCGCCGGGGTGTTGGGCCGCGTCCCGGCTCCGCTCGCGGACGCCGCGCCCGCCGCGGTGCTGTTCGTGGCGATGCTGGTCGAGCGGCTGGGGGCGGCGGGCCGGATCGGCAGCCGGATGCCGTACGCGCTGGTGCTGACCGTGCTGCTGGCCCTGCCCGTGGCGGTCCGCCGCCGGGCCCCGCTGACGGCGTACCTGGTGGGGACGCTGGCGCTGACCGTCGAGGCGCAGTTCGTCTCGCCGAGCCCGGTCTCGCCGTACGCCAACCTGCTCGGCGCGTACGCGGTGGGCCGGTACGGGGGCCCCGGCCGGGCGGGTTGGGGGGCGCCGCTGGTGGTGGCGGGCATCGCCGGGTACTTCACCGGGCAGGACGTCGCGGTGGTGATGCCGGCGGGCTTCCTGGCGCTGTGGCTGGCGGTGTGGGCGTACGGCTACGCGGACGCGCACCGGCTCGCCGAGCAGGCGGTGGAACGGCGGCGCGCCCGGGACGAGTTGCTCGCCGAGGAGCGGACCAGGATCGCCCGCGAGGTGCACGACCTGGTCGGCCACTCGCTGAACCTGATGCTGGTGCAGGCGGGCGCCGCCCGGCGGCTGATCGACCGCACCCCCGGGCGCAGCCGCGAACTGCTGGTGGAGATCGAGCGGACCGGCAACGACGCGCTCGGCGAACTCGACCGGGTGCTGGGCCTGTTGCGCGGCTCCGCGCCCCGACTCCCGGACGGCGCACCGCCCGCCGAGCCCGGCACCGTCGAACTCCCTTCCCTGGCCGAGCGGATGGGACGGGCCGGGCTGGCCGTCGCGCTGCACCGGGACGCCCCGCCGCTGCCCCCGGAGCAGGACCGCTGCGCGTACCGGGTGATCCAGGAGGCGCTGACCAACGTGCTGCGGCACTCCGGCGCCGGGCAGGCCACCGTCCGGATCACCGGGCGGCCCGACGGCACCCTGATCGAGGTCGCGGACGACGGCTCCGGCCCGCCGCCAGGCCACCGCCCCGGCCGCGGCCTGACCGGCATCGCCGAACGCGCCGCCCGCCTGAACGGCACCGCCCGGCACGGGCCCGGACCGAACGGCGGCTTCCTGGTCCGGGTCGTCCTCCCCGCCGGGGGCGAACGGTGAGCGCCCCCGCCGCCCCCGTCCGGGTGCTGATCGCCGACGACGACCCGCTGCTGCGCGCCGGGCTCGCCGTGGTGCTGGGGACCGCCGACCGGATCGAGGTGGTCGGCCAGGCCGGGGACGGGCTGCGGGCCGTCGAACTCGCCCGCGAACTGCGGCCCGACGTGGTCCTGATGGACGTCCGGATGCCCGGCTGCGACGGCGTCGAGGCCACCCGCCGGCTGGCCGGGGGCCCGAGCCGGGTGCTGGTGCTGACCACCTTCCACCACGACGCGTACGTGTGGGGCGCGCTGCGGGCCGGTGCCGCCGGGTTCCTGCTCAAGCGGGCCTCGCCGGAACGGCTGATCGACGCCGTGCACGCCGTCGCGGCTGGGGAGGCCGTCCTCGACCCGGCGGTCACCCGGGACCTGATCGGCCACCTGCTGTCCGCCCCCGCCCCGGGGCCCGTCCGGGAACCCGCCCCGGACGACCGGGGCCCGCTGGCGGCGCTCACCGTCCGCGAGCGCGAGGTGCTGCGGCTGGCCGCCGAGGGGCACCCCAACGAGGAGATCGCCGCCCTGCTGCACCTCGCCGAGTCCACCGTGAAGACGCACGTCAAACGGATCCTCGGCAAGCTCGGCGCGCGCGACCGCTCGCAGGCGGTGGCCGCCGCTTACCGGCACGGGCTGATGGCGCCGCCGCCCCGCCCGCCGGCCGCGCCCGGGGCTCCCTGACACTCCGTCACCGACGCGGTGCCGGTGCATCGCGCCGGCCCGGCCGTACATTGAGCGGATGATCGTGGAGAACGGGCCGGGGCCCGCGCGGCCGCTGCGCTACGGGTGGGGCCCGTCCGGGCGGCGGCTCGCCGAGCAGGGCCGCTGGGAGGAACTGCTGGAGCGCTTCCGGCTGGCCAGGGCGCTGGGCGACCCGCTGTCCGGGCCGCTCGGCCACCTGGTCGCCTACGGCGCGCCCGCCGCCCTCGCCGCCCGGCTGTTCGACCCCGCCGGCGGGCCGGGCGCCCCCGCGACCACCGCCGACCACGACGCCGGACCGCTCTGGGAGGTGCTCGCCACCCGCCACCCCCGCCCCGTCCTGGACGCCCTGCCGCTGCCGCCCGCGATCCGCCGCCTCGCCGCCCACACCCGCGCCCTGCTCGGCGAGGACCCCGGCGACGACACCCCCGACGAGGGCGGAGTGCCCTACCGGCTGATGCCCTGGGAGGACGGCGGCTGGGAACGCGACACCCGGGTCCGCGAGTACCTGCCCGGCGGCGGCGCCCGCCGCGCCCTGCACCTCGCCCCGCCCACCCGCGAGGGCCTCGCCGTCCTCGAACTCCCCAACCCCGGAGCCCGGTTGACCGGCATCGCGGCCACCCGCGCACTCGCCGCGCTCTCCGACTGGACCACCGCCGTGTGCGTCCGCGGCCGCGCCGCCGACGCCGCCGCCCAACTCGCCGGCGGCCCCGAAGTCACCGGCGGCCAGCTCCCGTTCGCCGCCCTCTACCCCGCCCTGGTCCACCTCGCCTCCGCCCGCCCCGACCGCGGTGCCGCCCAGGGACGGCTCGCCGTCTGGGAGTTGCTCACCGCGATGGACGGCACCCCCGCCCCCGCCCGCCCCGCCGCCGACGCCCTGGTCGCCCGCCTGCGCTGCCTCGTCTGGACCGAACCCGCCGACGACCTCCGCCACCTCCACCTCGCCCTGGAAGACCCCGCCACCGGCCTCGCCTGGGCCCTCTCCGGCACCACCCCCGAACCCGCCTGAGGGGTTCGGGAAGAACGGCGAAGGGGGACGAACCAGGGGCTCGGGGAACGGCGAGCCCGGGTCTGCTGACGGTGCACTGCCGGAGCGCGCATCGGCTTGTGGTTCGGTCAAAGACACGCAGCAGCACGGACCTTCGATGGGCTCCGGCCGCCAGCAGCACGGACTCGCCGTTCCCCGAGCCCCTGGTGGTGCTTCCGGTGGGAACCGCCGAACCCCGGCCTGCGTGGAGGTGGTTGATCACACGAGCGGAGGTCCGATGGGGACGAAGGTGCTGGGCTGGAAGGGCTGGCGGGTGCCGGCGAACGGGTGCGCCTGGGTGCCGCTGGCGGTGGGGTTCGGGGTGTGGGCGGCGCTCCGCGGGAGCGGCCGGGCCGACGAGGCGTGGCGGTGGTGCCTGACGCAGAGCCACGAGGCGCTGCCGGGCCGGTTCTGGCCGAAGGCGGCGGTGATGGGCGTCTGCGTGGTGCTGATGCTGCTGCTGGCGACCCCGCTGGCCCGGTTGAAGGGCAGTTCCTGGTGGCTGTGGCCGGTGCTGCTGCTGGCCGGGTACGCGCTGGCCGCGCTGTACGCGTACGGGATGGGCGCCCCGGCGGAGGTGCCGGTGGGGGTGGAGCCGGACTGCGAGCCGATGCCGCGCTGGCCGTTCGGGCCGTCGTACATGGAGTGGTTCAGGAGTCGGTGACGGGCCGCCGGGCCGTCCGGCGCCGGGTCAGCTCCGTTCGGCCAGCACCAGGTAGCGGGCCGGTTCGTCGGTGTAGGAGAGCGGGGTCCAGCCGTTGGCGGCCAGCAGCGGGAAGAGGTGCTCGCGGGCGCGCAGGTCGTCGGGGGTGAGCGGGCGGCCCTTGCGGGCGGCGAGGGCGGCGCGGCCGAGCGGGTGGAACAGGGCGAGGCGGCCGCCGGGGCGGGTGACCCGGGCGAGTTCGCGCAGGCCCGCGGCCGGGCCGGGGAGGTGGGAGACCAGGCCCGCGCCGAACACCAGGTCGGCGACCGCGTCGGGCAGCGGCAGCCGGGTGCAGTCGGCCAGCAGCAGGGCGGCGTCGGCGCGGTGGGCGGCGGCGGCCCGTTCCAGCATCTCGGGGGTCAGGTCGACGCCGAGCACGGTGCCGTCGGGGCCGACGGCGGCGCGCAGCAGCGGCAGGGCGCGGCCGGTGCCGCAGCCCGCGTCGATCACGAACTGCCCGGCGGCCAGGCCGGTGTCGGCGATCGCGGCGGCGTAGCGCGGGCCGTCGTCCGGGTACTTGCTGTCCCAGGTGGTGGCGCGTTCGGCGAAGAAGGCCCGGGTGTCGGCCAGTTCGCGGGCGTGGGCGGCGGTGTCCGGGGGCGGCGGAGTGTCCATGGAGGGGAGGCTACCCGGGCGGTGGCCGTGACCCGTCGCGGTCCGGCTCGTTGGTGGGTCGGGGGTGTCCGGCAGGGACCGGGCGGGGGCGCGGGTGGGGAGAACCACTCACCCGGACGGGTGACCGGAGGGCCTGGTGGCGGCGTTCGCCGAGCCCCCGAAGATAAGGTTAGGCTCACCTAACTTTGCAAGGGAGCTCCTGCTGTGACCCTCACCGTCGGCACCCCCGCCGCACCGGCCGGCGACGCGATCCTGCGCCGCCAGCGCGTCCGCGAATCGGCCGCCCGCACCTACGCCCGGTCCTTCCCGATCGTCCCGGTGCGCGCGAACGGCATGACGGTCGAGGGCGCCGACGGCCGCCGCTACCTCGACTGCCTCTCCGGCGCAGGCACCCTCGCCCTCGGCCACAACCACCCCGTGGTGCTGGAGGCGATCCGCCGCACCCTGGACAGCGGCGCCCCCCTGCACCTGCTCGACCTCGCCACCGCCGAGAAGGACGACTTCACCACCGCCCTGCTGGAGAGCCTCCCGGAGAAGTTCGCCGCCAGGTCCCGGATCCACTTCTGCGGCCCGGCCGGCACCGACGCCGTCGAGGCCGCCCTCAAGCTCATGCAGACCGCCACCGGCCGGCGCGGCGCCCTCGCCTTCACCGGCGCCTACCACGGCATGACCGCCGGCGCCCTCGCCGTCACCGGCAACACCGCCGTCAAGGCCCCGCTGCCCAGCGGCGGCGAAGTCACCCGGCTGCCCTACCCGTACGCCTACCGCTGCCCGTTCGGCGTCGGCGGCGAACGCGGCGCCGAACTCGCCGCCGCCTACACCGAACGCCTGCTCGACGACCCGTCCGGCGGCGTGCTGCCGCCCGCCGCGATGATCCTGGAGCCCGTGCAGGGCGAGGGCGGCGTCGTGCCCGCCCCCGACACCTGGCTGCGCGAGATGCGCCGGATCACCGCCGAGCGCGGCATCCCGCTGATCCTCGACGAGGTGCAGACCGGCGTCGGCCGCACCGGACGGATGTGGGCCGTCGAGCACAGCGGCGTCGAACCCGACGCCATGGTGCTCTCCAAGGCCATCGGCGGCAGCCTCCCGCTCGCCGTCGTGGTCTACCGCGACGAGTACGACGGCTGGCAGCCCGGCGCCCACACCGGCACCTTCCGCGGCAACACCCTCGCCATGGCCGCCGGTGCCGCCACCCTGCGGTACGTCGCCGCCAACGGCCTGGTCGCCCGCGCCGAGACCGTCGGCGCCCGGATCGCCGCCCGCCTCGACGGCGCCCGCGACCGCCTCCCGGTGATCGGCGACGTCCGCGGCCGCGGCCTGATGCTCGGCGTCGAACTCGTCGACCCCGCGGGCGAACCCGACAGCTGCGGCGCCCGCCCCGCCGACCCGCGCCTGGCCGTCCGCGTCCGCGAAGCCTGCCTCGCCCGCGGCCTGATCGTCGAGCTCGGCGGCCGCCACGACGCCGTCCTGCGCCTGCTGCCGCCGCTCACCATCACCGACGAACAGGCCGACGCCGTCCTCGAACGGCTCTGCGACGCCGTCGAGTTCGCGACGCGGCAGCCGGAGAGCGGCAAGTAGGCATGCAGGCAGAGAAACTGACGGTACATCAGATATCCACGAGGGCGGGACGATGGACGGGCAGGGCATGAACGAGGCGGCCGGACTCTCCGGCGGGGCCGCCGGGCCGCAGACCCTGCGGCCGCTGATCGACGAAGTGCTGGACGGACTCGGCGCCGGGGCGCTGCGACGCGGCGGGCCGATCGCCCCCGGCGAACCGGCCGCCGTCGCGGCCGCCGTCCGGAAGGCCCTGGCCCAGGCCCACGGACCCACCGCACTACGGCAGTTGACCGAACTGCTGGCCCACGGCGCCGCCGACCCGGCCGACCCGCACTGCGCCGCCCACCTGCACTGCCCGCCGCTGGCCGTCGCGGTCGCCGCCGACCTCGCGGTCAGCGCGCTCAACCCCTCCCAGGACTCCTGGGACCAGGCCCCCGCCGCGACCGCCCTGGAGAGCGAACTGCTCGCCGAACTCGCCGAGTCGGTCGGCTTCCACCCCGACCGGGCGGCCGGGGTGCTGACCAGCGGCGGCACCGAGTCCAACCTGATGGGCCTGATGCTCGCCCGGGACCAACGCCTCGGCCCCGACGTCGAGTTGAACGGCCTGCCGGCCGGCGTCCGCCCCCGGATCCTGGCCTCCGAAGCGGCCCACTTCTCCGTCCAGCGCGCCGCCGCCCTGCTCGGCCTCGGCGAACGCGCCGTCCACACCGTCCCCGTCGACCGGGAACTCCGGATGGACCCCGCCGCCCTGGCCGGCGCCTTCGCCGAAGCCGGCTGGGAAGGCGCCACCCCCGTCGCCGTCGTCGCCACCGCCGGCACCACCGACACCGGCGCGATCGACCCCCTGCACGCCGTCGCCGACCTCGCCGCCCGCCACGGCACCTGGCTGCACGTCGACGCGGCCTACGGCGGCGGCGCCCTCTTCTCGAAGCGGCTCGCCCCCCTCCTCGACGGCCTCGACCGCGCCGACTCCGTCTCCCTCGACTGGCACAAACTCGGCTGGCAGCCCGCCGCCGCCGGAGTCTTCCTCGTCCGCGAGGCCCGCACCTACGCCTCGCTCGCCCGCCGCGCGGTCTACCTCAACCCCGCCGACGACGAAGAAGCCGGCTACCCCAGCCTGCTCGGCCAGTCCCTGCGCACCACCCGCCGCCCCGACGCCTTCAAGCTCGCGGCCACCCTGCGGGTCCTCGGCCGCGACGGCCTCGGCGCCCTGGTTGACCGCTGCCACGAGAACGCCCTGCGGGCCGCCGGGATCATCCGCCGCACCCCCCAGCTGGAACTCCACTGCGACCCGGTCCTCACCACCGTGGTCTTCCGTTACGCGGTGGCCGACCCGGCGGAGAGCGACCGCCGCAACGCCGAACTCCGCCGCCACCTGCTCCGCACCGGCCGCGCCGTCGTCGGCCGCACCGAACTCCCCGGCCGGGGTCCGGGCCGCGTCCGCCTCAAGCTCACCCTCCTCAACCCGCACACCACCGAGCCCGAGCTGGCGTCCCTGCTGCACGCGGTGGTCGAAGCCGCGGAGAAGGTGTAGTGGAAGGGCGCGAGGGAGACCCGTTGAGGGCCGGACGCTGCGAAACCAGAGGCGCGGGGAACTGCGCGAAGCGGGAGGTGAACGTCAGCAAGATCGCGGGATAGTGCAAGCTCTCGTCCTGCGTCGCGATCCGGCTGTGCGTGCTCGGTTGGC
>NZ_JBHUWH010000304.1:0-9867 GCF_042670125.1 Kitasatospora sp. NPDC057198
CGTCCGGACCGGCCCCGGCGGGGGGGCCGGTCCGGACGGGGCGGGGTTCAGCCGGTGCGCCGGTGCAGCCCGGCCGGCCAGCGGCGCCCGGCCCGCAGCCGGGCGGGCTCGGGCGGGCCCTCGGGTTCGGCGGTCGGCGCGTAGCCGGAGCCCTTCTCCATGACGGCGGCCACGCCGGCCACCCGCCCGGCCCGCATGATGCGCACCCGTTCGCCGCCGCAGCCCGGACAGGCCAGTTCGCGCAGCGGGGAGGGCACCCGAACGCCGTTCGCCGTGTACTCGATCACGGTGCGGCCGTCCCTGGCCGTGTGGTGCTCGATGTCGTACGCCTGCTCCCAGCCGTAGCCGCAGTTGAGGCAGGCGAAGGAGTACGCCTCGTGGACCGTCTGCACGGAGGCGGGACGGCTGGTCGTGCCGAGGCCGCTGGGTGCTCCGCCGTTCCGGGGGCTGTCGATCGTGTCGCTCATGCGCCACCTCGCTTCGCTCGGAGCCCGTCGCCCGGTCTTCCCGGCCGGGTGCGGGTTGTGCCATCCCAGGGAATGCCCGGGAGGGTCGGTCCGATGCCCGGCTTGCCAAGTCTTGGTCCCGAATTGGCCCTCCGCTGGGGTGCTCATTCCAACGTACGCGCGATTCCGGCCATTGCCATACAAACCGATCAGCACATGGCACTCGGGGCCGGGCTCAGGGCGCGTGCTTGGCCGCCACCACCGCGTCGAACACCACCGACTTGCGCAGCCCCAGCTCGGCGGCGACCGCGGCGATCGCCTCCTTGCGGCGCTCCCCGGCCTCCTCCCGGACGGCCACCCGGCGGGCCAGCTCGGCCGGACCGACCTCCTCGGGCGGGGCGGGCGGGGCACCGGCCACCACCACGGTGATCTCGCCCCGGACGCCGTCCGCGGCCCAGACCGCCAGCTCGCCCAGCGGGCCGCGCCTGACCTCCTCGTACGTCTTGGTCAGCTCCCGGCACACCGCGGCGGGGCGGTCGGCGCCGAACGCGGCGGCCATCGCCTCCAGCGTCTCGGCGATCCGGTGCGGGGCCTCGAAGAACACCATGGTGCGCGGCTCGGCGGCGACCTGGGCGAGCTGCCGGGAGCGGTCGCCGGCCTTGCGCGGCAGGAAGCCCTCGAAGGTGAACCGGTCCACCGGCAGCGCGGACAGCGCCAGCGCGGTCAGCACCGCGGACGGGCCGGGTACCGCGGTCACCTTGATCCCGGCCGCGACGGCGGCGTCCACCAGCCGGTAGCCGGGGTCGGAGACCGAGGGCATGCCCGCGTCGGTGACCAGCAGCACCCGGGAGCCCTCGCGCAGCGCGGCCACCAGCTCGGGGGTGCGGGCCACCTCGTTGCCCTCGAAGTAGGACACCACCCGGCCGGCCGGCACGACGCCGAGCGCCTGGGTCAGCCGGCGCAGCCGCCGGGTGTCCTCGGCCGCGATGACGTCGGCCCCGGCGAGTTCGGCGCGCAGTCGGGGCGGCGCGTCCTCGACGTCGCCGATGGGGGTACCTGCCAGTACGAGAACACCAGTCACGGGCACCATCCTCCCCTACCGGGGGCCGGCCCGGGGCTGCCGGCGGGGGTGCGGGGGGCGGACGAGGGTCGGGGACCCCTTGTGACTTCAGCCATTGCCCCTACGATGTGGCCCGTGAACGGCGACATGGAGAGTGGTATGGACCACCCCGAGCGGGGCGGCGTGACCGTGCTGGAACCGGCCGATCCGGCCGCCGTTCCGGCTCCGCGCGCGGAGCCCGAACCGGCCTCCCGATGGGCCCGCGCGCTGGCCGGCGTCGGCTACCGGGAGCGTCGGCGCACGCCCCTGGCCGAGCAGTTGGTGCCGCCGATGCCGGACGGGCCGGGCGTCACCCCCGACCTCGTCGAACCCTCCCCGCTGCTCGCCCGGCTGGGCGTCCGGCTGCCCGCGCCGCTGTGGTCCTGGCTGTGCCGGTGGGCCGGCTGGCTCGGGCCGCTCGCCGTCGCGGTGTTCGCCGGCGTGCTGCGCTTCGTCAACCTCGGCAGCCCGCACGCGCTGATCTTCGACGAGACGTACTACGCCAAGGACGCGTACGCGCTCTGGCACCTGGGCTACGAGAGCAACTGGTCCAGCGAGGCCAACGGCCTGATCACCGCGCCCAATCCGACGGTGCCGCTGAACACCACCAGCGCGGCGTTCGTGGTGCACCCGCCGGTCGGCAAGTGGATCATCGGCCTGGGCGAGCACTTCTTCGGCATGCACCCGTTCGGCTGGCGCTTCATGGTGGCCGTGCTCGGCACCCTCTCGGTGCTGATGCTGGCCCGGATCGCCCGCCGGATGTTCCGCTCGACCCTGCTGGGCTGCGTGGCCGGCCTGCTGCTGTCGGTGGACGGGCTGCACTTCGTGCTCAGCCGCACCTCGATCCTCGACCTGGTGGTGATGTTCTGGTTCCTGGCCGCGTTCGGCCTGCTGCTGGTCGACCGGGACAAGAGCCGCGCCCTGCTCGCCGAACGGCTGGAGCGGGGCGGCGCCGGCGACTGGTGGCACCTGGGCTGGCGCCCCTACCGGCTGGCCGCCGCGGTCTGCCTGGGCCTGATGACCGGCACCAAGTGGAGCGGCGCCCCGGCGGTCCTGGCGCTGGTGCTGCTCGCCGGGTTCTGGGACTCCTCGGCCCGCCGGCTGGCCGGCGGCGGGCGCGACCTGCGCGGCCTGTGGGACTTCGCCTGGTCCGCGGTGTCCGTCGGCCTGACCGCCGCCGTCACCTACCTGCTGACCTGGACCGGCTGGATCCTGTCCTCCCCCGCGCCCGGCAAGGGCGGCTACCTGCGCGACTGGGCCGCCCGCAACCCCAGCGACACCTGGGGCTGGATGCCGGACTGGGCCCGCAGCCTGTGGCACTACCACCACGAGATCTGGCACTTCAACGTCAACCTGCACGACCCGCACACCTACCAATCCAACCCGTGGAGCTGGCCGCTGCTGGGCCGCCCGGTGTCGTTCTTCTACGAGTCGCCGAAGAACGGCCAGGCCGGCTGCACCACCGCCGAGTGCGCCCGCGAGGTGCTCGCCATCGGCACCCCGTTCCTGTGGTGGGCGGGCATCGTCGCGCTGGTCTACTGCCTGTACCGCTGGCTGATGCGCCGCGACTGGCGGGCCGGGGCAATCCTGTGCGCGCTGGCCGCCGGCTACCTGCCCTGGTTCAACTACCAGGCCCGGACGATCTTCCTGTTCTACGCGGTCTGCTTCGTCCCGTTCCTGGTGCTCGCGGTAACCATGATGATCGGCGCGATGCTCGGCCGGGCCGACGCCTCACCGGACCGCAGGCTGGCCGGGGCCACCGGCGCCGGGCTGCTGGTCGTCGCGATCATGTGGAACTTCCTGTACTTCTACCCGATCTACACCGGCCAGACGATCCCGATGGACGACTGGCGGGCCCGGATGTGGCTGGACACCTGGATATAGCTCCGCCCCGACCGCCACACCCGCGCACGTGTACCGGAACTGTCACAAAAGGACGCCGTGTCGTGAGTGCACGGAACACGTCTGCCTATGGTGTCGTGGCCGCTGAACTCCGACGGCCACGACACACCTTGGGGGAATCGACGTGAACAACGGCGCGAAGATCGGCGTCTCGGTCGTCGCCGCGGCGGTGCTCCTCGGCGGCGGGTACGCGGCCTACGCCCTGGTCTCCGGCGACAGCGGCTCCGGCAAGGAGGAGGCGAAGAAGCCGCGCACCGTGGTCGCCGAGCCCCCGAGCCAGGAGCTCGCGGCATCCGGCGCCACCGCGTTCCTGGACGCCTGGGCCAAGGGCGACCTGTTCGGCGCCGCCAAGCTCACCGACGACCCGGACAAGGCGCAGGCCGCCCTGCAGGCGTTCCAGGACAACGTGAAGCCCAGCGCCGTCCACCTGACCGTGGGCGGCCCGACCACCGCGCCCAGCCCCGCCGCGTCGAAGTCCGCGAGCACCCCGGCCTCCGCCTCGGCGTCGGCCGCCGGGAGCCCGGCGCCCACCGGCGTGCTGGAAAGTTTCAAGGCGTCCGTGGAGTTCGCCGAGACCGGCACCCCGTGGAGCTACAACGGCGTCCTCGGCGTGGTGAAGATGAGCGACGGCACCGCCGCCGTCCACTGGGCCCCCAGCGTGATCCACCCCCGGCTGGACGCGGGCGAGACCATCGCGGTCAAGCCGGTCTACGCGACCCCGGCCGCCGTCACCGACCGCAAGGGCAAGCCGCTCACCGGCTACCCCTCGCTGGTCGGCCTGCTCAACCAGCTCAAGAGCGCCGCCCCGCAGGACGGCGACCCGGCGAACGCGGGCAGCGGGGTGATGATCTCCACCCCGGCCACCACCTCGGGCGGCAAGGCCACCGAGGAGAAGGTGTTCACCGTCAAGGAGCCCAGGCCCGTCCCCAACCTCAAGCTCACCATCGACGCGGACCTGCAGAGCGCCGCCGAGCAGCAGGTCACCGCGCAGGGCGGCAAGCCCGCCTCGCTGGTGGCGATCGAGCCCAGCACCGGCAACGTCCTGGCGTACGCGTTCTCGCCCTCCACCGGCCAGAACCGGGCCTTCTCCGGCGGCACCGCGCCCGGCTCCACCATGAAGGTGCTCACCACGGCGGCTCTGCTGGAGGCCGGGGTCACGCCCACCACCGGGATGCCCTGCCCGGAGACCACCATGGTCACCGGCAAGGCCGTCACCAACGACGAGCCCGGCGCGCACCCGGACTACACGCTCACCGACGCCTTCATCCACTCCTGCAACACCTCCTTCATCGAGAAGGGCAAGGACGTCCTCAAGCCGGGCAGCCTGCCCTCGATCGCCAAGGACGTGTTCGGGCTCGGCCTGGTCTGGCACACCGGCCTGACCAACTTCGACACCGACATCCCGGTCGAGGGCAACATGGCCGGCGCGGCCAGCGAGTTCATCGGCCAGGGCAAGATCCGCACCAACCCGCTGGGGATGGCCTCGGTCGCGGCGACCGTGCAGTCCGGGGTGTTCCGGCAGCCGATCCTGATCCCCGGCTCGGCCCAGACCCCGGCCGCCCGCAACCTCTCCCCGGACGTCCTGAACAGCCTGCGGTCGCTGATGGTGAAGACCGTCCAGTCCGGCACCGCCTCCGAGGTCCGGCCCGCGCTGCCGGCCGGTTCGGGCGCGAAGACCGGCACCGCCGAGGTCGACACCAGCTCTGCCGCGAACTCCTGGTTCACCGCCTACTCCGGCAACCTCGCGGTCGCCGCCGAGGTCGAGGGCGGCGGCCACGGCTCCGCGGCCGCCGGCCCGGCGGTCTCCAAGGTGCTGGCGGTCGGCAACAGGGGCTGAGCACGAGCCCCGCCAGGGGGCTCGGCCGAGAACGGCGGGATGCACCTTCAGGGGCTCGGGGAACGGCGAGTCCGTGCTGCTGGTGGCCGGAGCCCATCGAAGGTCCGTGCTGCTGCGTGCAGTAACAGAACCGGAAGCAGATGCGCGCTCCGGCAGTGAACCGTCAGCAGCCTGGGCCTCGCCGTTCCCCGAGCCCCTGGCGGTGCTCTCCCGCGAGGCGGGAGTGCTTCCGGCTGTAGCCGAAGTACAGCACTGCCGCCAGCGCGAGGAGGACCGCGAAGGCGAGGAAGGTGTCGGCGTGCAGCTTGGTGATCAGGTAGACGCAGAACGCGGCGCTGAGCACCGGCGTGACGGGGTAGAACGGCACCTTGAAGCCGCGCGGGAGGTCGGGGCGGGTCCGGCGCAGGACGACGATGCCCACCGAGACCGCCGTGAAGGCGACCAGCGTGCCCATTGACGTCATGTCCGCGAGCAGCTTGAGCGGGAAGACCGCGGCGAGGACCGCGACGGCGGCGCCGACCACGACGGTGTTCCAGACGGGGGTGCCGGTGCGGGTGGAGACCCGGGTGAAGGGGCGCGGGAGGAGTCCGTCCCGGCCCATCGCGTAGAGGATCCGGGTCTGGCCGTAGATCACCACCAGGGTGATGGAGAAGATCGAGACGATCGCCCCGGCGGCGAACACCAGGGCGGGCCAGGTCTGCCCGGTGACGTCCTGCAGGATCTGGGCGAGGCCGGCCTCCTGGCCGTCGAACTGCTGCCAGGGCTGGGCGCCGATCGCGGTGACGGCGACGGCGATGTAGAGGGTGGTGACGACGACCAGGGAGATCAGGATGGCCAGCGGCAGGGTGCGCCGCGGGTCGCGGACCTCCTCCCCGGCGGTGGAGACCGCGTCGAGGCCGATGAAGGAGAAGAAGATGGTGGAGGCGGCGGTCTGCACGCCGTCCCAGCCGTTGGGGGCGAACGGGGTGAAGTTGCCGGCGGTGAAGCCGGTGAGCCCGACGGCGACGAAGAGCACCAGGATGGCGAGCTTGATCGCCACCATGACGGCGTTGACCTTCGCGGACTCGCCGACGCCGCGGATCAGCAGGACGGTGACCAGGACGACCAGCACCACCGCGGGGAGGTTGAAGACGCCGCCGTCGCCGGGCGGGGCGGCGAGCGCGGCGGGCAGGTGCAGGCCGAAGGCGAGGTCGGAGAACTGGTCGAGGTACTGGCCCCAGGTGACGGCGATCGCGGAGGCGGAGACGCCGTACTCCATCAGCAGGCAGACGCCGACGCCGAAGGCGACGAGTTCGCCCATGGTGGCGTAGGCGTACGAGTAGGAGGAGCCGGAGACCGGGATGGCGGAGGCGAGTTCGGCGTAGCAGAGCGCGGTGAGGCCGGCGGTGACGGCGGCGATCACGAAGGACAGGACCACCGCCGGGCCGGCCTCGGGGACGGAGGTGGTGAGGACGAAGAAGATGCCGGTGCCGACGGTGGCGCCGATGCCGATCGCGGAGAGCTGCCACAGGCCGATGGAGCGGCGCAGGTGTCCGGCTCCGGTGCCGCCCGCTTCGGCGATCAGGGTGTCGACGGGCTTGCGCCGCAGCAGGCCGGTGGTGCTCATCGGTGTCCTTCTGGTGGGGAATCGAACCGGGACATTACCAAAGGGCGGATTTTCGGCGTTTTGCGCCCGGCTACCGGTTGAGCACGGCCTGCATGACGGACTTGGCGATGGGCGCCGCGAGCCCGCCGCCGGTGACGTCGGTGGCCTGGCTGTCGGCGATGACGACGGCGACGGCGACCGGCGGGGCGGCGGTGGAGCCGGCCGGGCGGGCCCAGGCGATGAACCAGGCGTACGGGGTGCCGGAGTTGTCGACGCCGTGCTGGGCGGTGCCGGTCTTACCGCCGACCTCGGCGCCGGGGATCCGGGCGTTGCGGCCGGTGCCGTTCTCCACCACGTCGACCATCAGCTGCTGCAGCTGCCGGGCGACCGAGGACCCGAACGCCTGGTGGTAGAGGCTCGGGTGCATCAGCTGGACCTGGCTGCCGTCGGACTTGGTGAGCTTGTCGACGAGCTGGGGGTACATCACCTGGCCGTCGTTGGCGGCCCCGGCGGCGACCATGGCCATCACCAGCGGGGTGGCGGCGGTGTCGTACTGGCCGATGGAGGAGAGCGCCAGCTGCGACTTGTTCATGTCGGTGTCGAAGTTGGAGCGGGCGGCGCGCACCGGGATGTCGAGCTTGGCGTCGTTGAAGCCGAAGTTCCGCGCCATCGCGGTCATCCGGTCGAGGCCGGTCTGCACGCCGAGGTAGCCCATGACGCTGTTGCAGGACAGCGTCATGGCCTCGTCCAGGGAGAGCCCGGCCCGGTCGCAGGCGGTGGTGTCGTTGGTGAGCGGGGTGGTGGTGCCGGGCATGACGTACGGGTAGGGGGCGTCGGTGGGGGCGTCGATGTCGGTGACGACGCCGCTCGCGAGCGCGGCGGCGGCGGTGACCACCTTGAAGGTGGAGCCGGGCGGGTAGATCTGGCGCAGCGCCCGGTTGAGCATCGGCTGGTCGGGGTCGTCCTGGAGCTTCTTCCAGGCGTCCTGGTCGGCGGTGGAGGTGCCGGCGAAGCTGCCGGGGTCGTAGCCGGGGGTGGAGGCGAGGGCGAGGATCCGGCCGGTGGCGGGTTCGATCGCGGCGACGGCGCCCTTCTGGTTGCCGAGGCCCTGCACGGCGGCGCGCTGGGCGGCCGGGTCGATGGTGGTGACCACGTCGCCGCCGGGCTGCTGCTGCCGGGTGACGGCGTCCCAGACGGCCCAGCCGGCCAGCTTCGGGTCGGTGCCGGAGAGCAGGTCGTCGTAGACGCCCTCCAGCTGGGTGTTGCCGTAGGTCTGGGACGAGTAGCCGGTGACGGCGGCGTACAGCGCGCCGTCGGTGTAGGTGCGCTTGTAGGCGTAGCGGCCGCCGGTGGGCGCGGAGCCGGTGACGGGCTGCCCGGCGACCAGCAGGTTGCCGCGGGGCTGGGAGTAGCGCTGGATGGTGGCGCGCTGGTTGGCGGCGTTGTGGTCGAGTTCCTTCTTCTGGAACACCTGGACGCGGGTGCTCTGGACGGCAAGGGCGACGATCAGCAGCATGCAGAAGGTGCCGGCCCGGCGTCCGGTGGTGGAGATGCCGGGCAGCCCCTGCGGGCCGCCGTTGGTGCCCGCGGGCCGGTGGGGCCTCACGCGTCCTCCTCGGGGGCGGGGCGCCGGGCGAGGTCGCTCGTCCGGACCAGCAGCGCCACGATGATCCAGTTGGTGACCACGGACGAGCCGCCCTGGGCGATGAACGGCAGCGTCATGCCGGTCAGCGGGATCAGGTCGAGGACGCCGCCGGCGACCACGAACACCTGGATGGCGACCAGCGCGGCCAGGCCGATGGCGAGCAGCCGCCCGAACGGGTCGCGCAGCGCGATGCCGGTCTTGAAGCCGCGGGAGACCAGCAGGGCGTACAGCAGGAAGACCGCGAACAGGCCGGTCAGGCCGAGTTCCTCGCCGACGGTGGCCAGGATGAAGTCGGACTTGGTGGCGAAGCCGATCAGCGCGGAGTGGCCCAGGCCCAGGCCGGTGCCGAGCTGGCCGCCCCAGGCGAAGGCGAACAGCGACTGGGCGATCTGGTTGGCGCCCTGCCCGGCCTCGATCGAGGCCAGCGGGTGCAGCCACTCGGTGACCCGGCTGTGCACGTGCGGGGAGAGCCAGCCGACGCCGACGGCGGCCAGCGCGGACAGCAGCAGGCCGATCACGATCCAGCCGGTGCGGGCGGTGGCGACGTACAGCATCACCACGAACAGGCCGAAGAACAGCAGCGAGGTGCCGAGGTCGGTCTCCAGCACCAGCACGGCGACGAACGCGGCCCAGATCAGCAGCACCGGGCCGAGTACCCGGCCCAGCGGAAGCTGGAACCAGAGCACCTTGCGGCCGGTCAGCGCCAGCGCGTCGCGGTGCGCGGCCAGGTAGGCGGCGAAGAAGACCGCCAGCAGGATCTTGGCGAACTCGCCGGGCTGGAAGGACAGCGGGCCGAGCGTGATCCAGATCCGCGAGCCGTACACCGGGGGGAAGAACACCGGCAGCACCAGCAGGACGAGGGCGACGAACGCGCCGACGTACGCGTAGCGCTGGAGGCGGCGGTGGTCGCGCAGCAGGAGCAGCACCGCGATGAACAGGCCCACCCCGAGGGTGGACCAGAGCAGTTGGGTGGGGGCGGCGGCGCTGCCGGGGTTGCGGTCCAGCCGGTAGATGACGACCAGGCCGATGCCGTTCAGCAGGACGGCGATCGGCAGCAGCAGCGGGTCGGCCCACTTGGCGCGCCAGCGGACCGCGGCGTGCGCCAGCAGGGCGAGCACGCCGAGCGCGGCGCCGTACTGGGCGGCGTCCGGCGGGGCCTGGCCGTCGATGTTGACGCCGACCTCGGCGTAGCCGAACACCGCGAGGCCCACCGCGGCCAGCACCAGCACCAGTTCGGTCCAGCGCCCCGTCCCGGCCCGCCGGGCGCGGGGCGTCCGGGCCGCCCGGGTCGCGGAGTCAGTCGCCACCACCAGCCGTCCTCGCCAGCTCGAAGGGGCACGGACGGCGGGGTGC
>NZ_JBHUWH010000305.1:0-9838 GCF_042670125.1 Kitasatospora sp. NPDC057198
GGGCAGTAGGCGGCGCGGGGCGGCGGCGGGGACGGAAGCGGCGGCGGGGACGGAAGCGGAGGCAGCGCCTCCCCCGGCGGAGCGGCGTCGTTCGAGCGGGCGTCAGGCCCCCTGGGCCGGCCGCCCGGCCCTCGCCGCCGGGCGCTTCCCGGCCGTCGGGTGCTTCCCGGCCGTCGGGCGCTTCCCAGCCGTCGGGCGATTCGGAAATGTCCGAGGCCGGTGTGAGGAATGCCCCGTTTGTGGGCATGCGCGGTCCCGGTCGCCCGGACCGGGGCCGACCGGACCGCACACTCAGGAGGCCGTCATGACCGACACCGGAAACGTCCGCTCCCCCGGGAGCCCTCCGCTGTCTCCCCCGGGCGGCGGCCCCCGTCCCGGCGCGGGCCCGGCGCCCGGGGGCCAGGGGAAGACGACCGTCACCGACGGCGTCGTCGCGAAGATCGCCGGCCGGGCCGCGCGCGAGGTCCCGGGCGTCCACGCGCTGGGGGCCGGGGCGTCCCGGACCCTGGGCGCGGTGCGCGACCGCGTCCCGGGCGGCGGGCGGAACGACGCCACGCGCGGGGTGAAGGTCGAGGTGGGCGAGCGCCAGGCCGCCGTCGACCTGGAGGTCGTCGCCGAGTACGGCGTGCCCGTGCCCGGAATCGCGAAGGACGTCCGCGCGGGCGTCATCGAGGCGGTGGAGCGCCTGGTCGGCCTGGAGGTCGTCGAGGTGAACATCGTGGTCAAGGACGTCCACCTGCCCGGCGAGGACGACGAGGACGACGGGAACGACGAGCGCGACGAGGACGGGAGCGGCCGGAGTCCCGGCACCAGGCGGGTGGCCTGAGGGGCGGATCACCGCCCCGACCGGCGCTCCAGGGCGGGCAGCAGCTTGTCCAGCGTGACGGGCAGGTCCCGCACCCGGACGCCGCAGGCGTGCCACACGGCGTTCGACACCGCGGCGGCCGTGCCGACGATGCCGATCTCGCCGATGCCCTTGGTGCCCATCGCGTTGACGTGCGGGTCGTGTTCGTCGAGCCAGTGGGCCTCGACCTCGGCCACGTCCGCGTTGGCCGCGATGTGGTAGTCGGCGAGGTCGTGGTTGACGACGTGGCCGGTCCGGGGGTCGAGGACGGCGTTCTCGTGCAGCGCCATGGACAGCCCCATCGTCATGCCGCCGACGAACTGCGAGCGCGCCGTGCGCGGGTTGACAATCCGACCGGCGGCAAAGACTCCCAGCAGCCGCGGCACCCGGATCTCCCCGGTGTCCAGGTGGACCCGGGCCTCGGCGAACTGGGCGCCGAAGGCGTGCATCGCCCAGCGGTCGTCCGCCGGCCGCACGGAGCCGGACGCCTCGGCCCGCTCCGGCGGCTCGGCCCCGTGCTGGGCGCGGAAGGCGCAGGCCGCCTCGACCACGGCCGAGCCCCAGGTCGACATGCCCGAGGAGCCACCCGCCACCGACGCCACCGGGTGGTCGGTGTCGCCGATCCGCGCCTCGACCCGCTCGACGTCGACGCCGAGCGCGTCCGCGGCGATCTGCGCCAGCGTGGTCCAGGTGCCGGTGCCCAGGTCGGCCGCGCCGATCTCGACGGCGTACCGGCCGCCCTCCCACCGGATCACCGCCGTCGACTCCGACATCCGGTGCACCGGGTAGGTGGAGGCGGCGACGCCGGTGCCGACCAGCCAGTCGCCGTCGCGGCGCACGCCGGGCCGCGGGTCGCGCCCGTGCCAGCCGAAGCGCGCCGCGCCCTCGCGCAGGCAGCCGACCAGGTTGCGGCTGGAGAAGGGCCTGCCGGTCTCCGGGTCGGTGGCGGGTTCGTTGCGCACGCGCAGCTCGACCGGGTCGAGGCCGAGGCGCTCGGCCAGTTCGTCCATCGCCACCTCGGGCCCGAACATGCCGGGGCACACCCCGGGGGCGCGCATCCAGGACGGCACGGGCACGTCGAGGGCGGCCAGGCGGTGGGTGGTGCGCCGGTTCGCGACGGCGTACATCATCCGGGCGGGCACGCCGGTCTGCTCGGCGAACTCCTTGATCCGCGAGGTCTGTTCGACCACGTCGACCGCGAGGGCGGTCAGCGTGCCGTCGGCGTCGGCGGCGAGGACGCAGCGCTGGACGGTGGGGGTGCGGTAGCCGGCCAGGGAGAACATCTGCTGCCGGGTCAGCGCCAGGCGCACCGCCCGGCCGGGGACGGCGCGCGCGGCCATCGCGGCGAGCACCACGTTGACGTGCGGGGTGCCCTTCGACCCGAAGCCGCCGCCGACGTACGGGCAGACCACCCGGACCTTCGCCTCGTCGAGGCCGAACACCGACGCCACGGCGCGCCGGGCGGGGTGGACGCCCTGGGTGGAGTCCCACAGGGTGAGGAAGCCGGCGCCGGGCTCCCAGTGGGCGGTGGTGGCGTGCGGCTCCAGCGGGTTGTTGTGGTACGTCGCGGTGGTGTACGTCTGCTCGACCACCGCCGCCGCGGCGGCCACGGCGGCCGGGACGTCGCCCTCGGCGGTGTCGGTGGGGAAGTCCGGGTTCACCCGCTCCGGCGCGTACAGGTCGTCGCGGTCGGCCCGCAGTTCGCTGTCGTGCGGCGCCCGCTCGTAGGCCACCCGGACCAGGGCGGCGGCGTGCCGGGCCGTCTCGGAGCTGTCGGCGACCACCAGGGCGACGACCTGGCCGCGGAAGGCGACCTCGTCGTCCTGGAGGGCCGCCAGCTCCCGGTCCTCGGTGGAGGCCAGGCGTTCCGCGGTGGCGGGGGTGAGCACCGCGAGCACGCCGTCGAGCGCCTCGGCGGCGGCGGTGTCCAGCGCCGTGACGCGGCCCCGGGCGACGGTGGCCCGGACGGGGTGTGCGTAGGCGGGGTCCTGCACCGGCGTCTCGTAGGCGTAGACGGCGGTGCCGCGCACCTTGGCGGCGCCGTCCCGGCGGGGCAGGTCCAGGCCGATGGCGGCGGGGCGGTCGATGAACGTCATCGGGCGTCCTCCCGGACGAGGCCGCGCAGGGTGGCGGCGAGGGTGCGGCGCAGCAGCGGGATCTTGAAGGCGTTGCCGCCGTCCAGCCCGTCGGCCGGGCGGGCGTCGGCGAGTTCGGCGTCCGCGGCGGCGCGGTAGGTCTGCTCGGTGGCCGGGGCGCCGCGCAGCACCCGCTCGGCCCGGTGCGCGCGCCACGGCACGTGCGCCACGCCGCCGAACGCGACCCGCGCGTCGGTGATCACCCCGTCCCGCACGTCCACCGCGGCGGCGACGCTGACCAGGGCGAACGCGTACGAGGCGCGGTCGCGCACCTTGCGGTAGGCCGAGCGGCGGGCGAGCGGCAGGGCGGGCAGGTCGATCGCGGTGATCAGGTCGCCGTGGTCGAGCACGGTGTCCCGCTCGGGGGTGTCGGCGGGCAGCCGGTGCAGGCCGGTGAAGGGGATCGTGCGCTCGCCGTCCGGCCCCAGCACCCGCACCTCGGTGTCGAGGGCGGCCAGCGCCACGGCCATGTCGGAGGGGTGGACGGCGAGGCAGTGCTCGGAGGCGCCGAGGACGGCGTGGTGGCGGGTCCAGCCGCCGACGGCGGAGCAGCCCGAGCCGGGCTGCCGCTTGTTGCACGCCGTCGTGACGTCCTGGAAGTAGGCGCAGCGGGTGCGCTGCAGCGGGTTGCCGCCGGTGGTGGCCATGTTGCGCAACTGGCCCGACGCGCCGGACAGCAGCGCCTGGGAGAGCACCGGGAAGCGCTCGCGCACCCGCCGGTCGGCGGCGAGGTCGCTGTTGCGGACGCCCGCGCCGATCCGGAGGGCTCCCCCGTCGAGGTCCTCGATGCCGGCGGGCAGCAGGTCGGCGACGTGGACGACCAGGCCGGGTGCGGCGACGCCGAGCCTGAGGTGGTCGACCAGGTTCGTCCCGCCGCCGAGGAAGACCGCGGCCGGGTTCTGCGCGACGGTGCGCACCGCCTCCGCCGGGTCGGCCGGGCTCAGGTAGTCGAACGGCTTCACCGGGCCGCCCCCGTACCCGGCGCCGCCGTACTGGAGGAGGCCGCCGCGCCGGAGGAGGCTGTGCCGGAGGAGGCCGCCGCGGCCTGTTGGACGGCGGGCACGATGGCGGCGTAGGCCGCGCAGCGGCACAGGTTGCCGCTCATCCGCTCGGCCACCTCGGCGTGGTCCAGCCGCGGCGGCCGGGTGCCGTCGGTGACGGCGCTGGGCCAGCCGCGCGCGAACTCGTCGAGCATCCCGGCGGCGGAGACCACCTGCCCCGGGGTGCAGTAGCCGCACTGGAACGCGTCGCGGTCGATGAACGCCCGCTGCACCGGGTGCAGCCCGTCGCCACCCCGCCCGTCGTCACCGTGTCCGTCGCCACCCGGGCCGTGGGCGGCGAGCCCCTCGGCGGTGACGACCCGGGCGCCGTCCTGCGTGACCGCCAGGGTGAGGCAGCTCAGCACCCGGCGTCCGCCGGAGAGCACCGTGCAGGCGCCGCACTGCCCGTGGTCGCAGCCCTTCTTCGGGCTGGTCACCCCCAGCCGCTCGCGCAGGGCGTCGAGCAGGCTCGTGCGGGTGTCGACGGTCAGTGGGCGCGGGGTTCCGTCGACGTGGACGGTGATCTCTCTCATCACCGCACGAAGGTTCCCGGCGCCGCTCGCGCCCACACGGGCCCCGGCCGGACTCACCCGACCGGGTGGGCCCGCCGGGTCAGCGGCCGCCGGGTCAGCGGTCGGCGGTGAAGCGGCCGCCGGATCAGCGGTCGGCGGTGAAGCGGTAGACCGTGGTGGAGCGGTACTCCTCCCCCGGGCGCAGGACGGTGGAGGGGTAGGCGGGGCGGTTCGGGGAGTCCGGGAAGTGCTGGGTCTCCAGGGCGATGCCCGCGTGCGCGCGGTAGGGGCGGCCGGAGCGGCCGGTGACCGTGCCGTCGAAGAGGTTGCCGGTGTAGACCTGGAGGCCGGGTTCGGTGGTGCGGCACTCCAGGCGGCGGCCGCTGGCCGGGTGGGCGAGGACGGCGGCGGTACGCAGGCCGGTGCCGTCCAGGACCCAGTTGTGGTCGTAGCCGGCGCCGGCCGGGCCGAGCTGCGGGTGGCGCAGGGCGAACCGGTCGCCGAGGACGTGCGGGTCGCGGAGGTCGAACGGGGTGCCGGTGACGGGTTCGACCGGGCCGAGCGGGATGAGGTCCTCGTCGACGGGGAGGTAGCCGGAGGCGTCGACGCGCAGCAGGTGGTCGAGGACGGTGCCGCTGCCCTCGCCGGCCAGGTTGAAGTAGGCGTGGTTGGTGAGGTTGACGACGGTGGGCGCGTCGGTGGTGGCCCGGTACTCGATGCTCAGCTCGCCCCCGGCGTCGAGCAGGTAGGTGACCTCGGCGGTGAGCGCGCCGGGGAAGCCCTGGTCGCCGTCGGGGCTGTGCAGGCGCAGCCGGACGCCGGCCCGGTGCTCCTCCCGGACGGCTTCGCCCTCCCACAGGCGGGTGGCGTAGCCGTCGGGGCCGCCGTGCAGGGTGTGGCCGGTGGGCTGGGTGGCGAGGCGGTGGACGGTGCCGTCGAGGGGCAGCCGTCCGCCGGCGACGCGGTTGGCGTAGCGGCCGACGGTGGCGCCGAAGTAGGCGGCGTCGCCGAGCAGGTCGGCGACGTGGGCGCCGCCGAGGACGACGTTGGCGCGGTGCCCGTCCCGGTCGGGCGCGTGCAGGGCCTCGAGGCGGGCGCCGAGGCTGAGCACCTCCGCGGTGACGCCGCCGGGGGTGCCGAACGTCCAGCGGGTGATCCGCCGGCCGTCGGGGAGGGTGGCGGTGTCGCTCTGGGTGGTCCTGGGTCGGTCGGGTGCTCCGGGCGGCACGGGCGGCTCCGTTCAGCGGGTGCGGGCGGGCGGACGAGCGGGCGGACGGGCGGGCGGACGGGCGGGGGAAGGGGACGACACCCGCGGAAGGGCGGGCGTCGTCGCTTCCGGGTGGCGGGTGGTCACAGGCGCTGGGCGAGGCGGTGGTACGCCTGGTTCCAGCGCAGTTCGCGGGTGAAGGTGCGCATGGTGGTGTCGGCGTCGATGACGACCAGTTCGGTGGCGAGCATCTCGGCGAGGTCGTCGAGGTGCTCGGTGTCGAGGGCGCTGGTGAGCACGGTGTGGTGGGGTGCGCCGGCGGTGAGCCACGCCTCGGTGGAGGTGCGCAGGTTCGGCTTCGGCTGCCAGACGGCGCGGGCGACGGGCAGGTTGGGCAGCGGTTCGGCGGGGTCGACGACGTCGATCTCGTTGGCGACCAGGCGGAAGCGCTCGCCGAGGTCGGCCAGGCCCACGACGACGGCGGGGCCGGGGGCGGCGTCGAAGACCAGGCGGACGGGGTCCTCGCGGCCGCCGATGCCCAGCGGGTGGATCTCGCAGGAGGGGGTGGCGGCGGCGATGGTCGGGCAGACCTCCAGCATGTGCGCGCCGAGGATCAACTCCCGTCCGGGCTCCAGGTGGTAGGTGTAGTCCTCCATGAAGGAGGTGCCGCCGCCCAGGCCGGTGGCGGTGGTCTTCAGGGTGCGCAGCAGGACGGAGGTCTTCCAGTCGCCCTCGCCGCCGAAGCCGTAGCCGTCGGCCATCAGGCGCTGCACGGCCAGGCCGGGGAGCTGGCGCAGGCCGCCGAGGTCCTCGAAGTTGGTGGTGAAGGCGCCGAAGCCGCCGTCCTTGAGGAAGCCGCGCAGGCCGAGTTCGATCCGGGCGGCGTAGCGCAGCGAGTCGTGGCGCTCGCCGCCGGCGCGCAGTTCGGGGGCCAGGCGGTAGGTCTCCTCGTACTCCTTGACCAGGGCGGTGACCTCGGCGTCGGCGGCGTCGTCGACGGCGGCGACCAGGTCGTTGACGCCGTAGGTGTTGACGGAGACGCCGAAGCGCAGTTGGGCCTCGACCTTGTCGCCCTCGGTGACGGCGACGTCGCGCATGTTGTCGCCGAAGCGGGCCAGCCTGAGGGAGCCGAGGTCGGCGCGGCCGGCGGCGGCGCGGGACCAGGTGGCGATCCGGCGGGCGACGGCGGGGTCGCTGACGTGGCCGGCGACGGTCTTGCGGGCAACGCCGAGGCGGGACTGGATGTAGCCGAACTCGCGGTCGCCGTGGGCGGCCTGGTTCAGGTTCATGAAGTCCATGTCGATGGTGGCCCAGGGCAGGTCGCGGTTGGCCTGGGTGTGCAGGTGCAGCAGCGGCTTGCGCAGCGCGTCCAGGCCGGCGATCCACATCTTGGCGGGTGAGAAGGTGTGCATCCAGGCGATCAGGCCGACGCAGGCGTCGTCGGCGTTGGCCTCCAGGCAGACCCGGCGGATCGCGTCGGCGTCGGTCAGGACGGGCTTCCAGATCAGGCGCACGGGCAGGCCGGTGCGGGCGAGCTGGTTGATGACCTGCTGGGACTGCTCGGCGACCTGCTGCAGCGTCTCGGCGCCGTAGAGGCCCTGGCTCCCGGTGAGGAACCAGATCTCGCGTCCGGTGAAAACCTCGGTCACTGGTGGTACTCCTTCACTGGGCCGCGGGGCGCTGGCCGTAGACGTTCTGGTAGCGGAAGTTGAGGCGGTCGATGTCCGCCGGGGCGATGGGCAGCGGCTCGCCGAGCTGGCGGGAGATGTGGACGGTGCGGGCGACGTCCTCGCACATCACGGCGGCCTTGACGGCGGCCTTGGCGTCCTTGCCGATGGTGAACACGCCGTGGCTCTTCATCAGGACGGCCGGGGAGCGGTGGCCGTCGAGGGTCTCGACGATGCCGCGGCCGATCGAGTCGTCGCCGATCAGCGCGAACGGGCCGATCGGGATCTCGGCGCCGAACTCGTCGGCCATCGCGGTCAGTACGCACGGCACCGGCTCGCCGCGGGCGGCCCAGGCGCTGGCGTAGGTGGAGTGGGTGTGCACCACGCCGCCGACGTCGGGGCGGTGGCGGTAGACGTAGGCGTGCGCGGCGGTGTCGGAGGACGGGGCGTGCTCGCCCTCGACCACGTTGCCGTCCAGGTCGCACAGGATCATGTTCTCGGGCGTCAGCTCGTCGTAGTCGACGCCGCTGGGCTTGATGACCAGCAGGTCCTCGCCGGGGACGCGGGCGGAGACGTTGCCGGCGGTCCACACCACCAGGCCGTAGCGGACCAGCTCCCGGTGCAGGTCGCAGACCTGGCGGCGCAGCAGATCGATCGGGGAAGTCATGGTCAGTCCTCGCTGTCGTGGCTCAGGGCGGCGTGGCTCAGCGCGGCGTTGCGGATCGCGCGCAGGCGGTGCAGCAGCAGGTCGGAGCCGGTGCCGAAGTGCTCGTGCAGCAGGCGGTACTCGGCGTACAGGGCGTCGTAGGCGTCGGCGCGGGCCGCATCGGGCAGGTAGGCGTGGCGCTGGACGCGGCCCATCGCGGCGGCGGCGGTGCGGATGTCGGGGTGGGCGCCGGCGGCGACGGCGGCGTGGATGGCCGAGCCCAGGGCCGGGCCCTGTTCGGAGACGGCGAGCGAGACCGGGCGCCGCAGCACGTCCGCGTAGATCTGCATCAGCAGGGCGTTCTTCTTCAGGCCGCCGGTGACGACGAACTCGGTGACCGGGACGCCGCCGGTCTCCAGGGCCTCGACGATGGTGCGGGTGCCGTAGGCGGTGGCCTCCAGCAGGGCGCGGTAGACGTCCTCGGGGGTGGTGGCCAGGGTCAGGCCGGCGATGACGCCGGACAGGTGGTGGTCGACCAGGGTGGAGCGGTTGCCGTTCATCCAGTCGAGCGCCACCAGGCCGTGCGCGCCGACCGGTTGGGCGGCGGCCCTGCGGGTGAGCAGCTGGTGGGCGTCCTCGCCGTTGGCCTCGGCCTCGGCGAGGTAGTCGGCGGGCAGGCCCTGGCGCAGCCACCAGGCGAAGATGTCGCCGACCGCGGACTGGCCGGCCTCGTAGCCCCAGGCGCCCTCGGCGATGCCGCCGTCCACCACGCCGCAGATGCCGGGGACGTCGGCGAGGACCGGGCCGTTGACGACGTGGCAGGTGGAGGTGCCCATGATCGCCAGCAGTCTGCCGTTCTCGACGGCCTGCGCGGCGGGCGCGGCGACGTGCGCGTCCACGTTGCCCGCCGCGACCGCGATGCCCTCCGGCAGGCCCGTCCAGGCCGCGGCCTCGGCGGTCAGCGAGCCGACCCGGGAGCCCAGGGGAGCCAGGCCGTCGGGGTGCTCCAGCTTCGTGCGGGCGAAGTCGGCGAAGCCGGGGTGCAGGGCGGCCAGGTACTCCTGGGACGGGTAGCCGCCGTCCTGGAAGATCCCCTTGTAGCCGGCGGTGCAGGTGTTGCGGGACTCGGCGCCGGTGAGCTGCCAGACGATCCAGTCGGCGGCCTCGATCCAGCGCTCGCACGCCGCGTAGACCTCCGGGTCCTCCTCCAGCACCTGCAGCGCCTTGGCGTACTGCCACTCGGCGGAGATCTTGCCGCCGTAGCGGTGGATCCACTTCTCGCCGCGGGCGTGCGCGAGGGCGTTGATCCGGTCGGCCTGGCCCTGGGCGGCGTGGTGCTTCCACAGCTTGGGCCAGGCGTGCGGGCGCCCGGCCCAGTCGGGCAGCTCGGCGAGCGGGGTGCCGTCGGCCAGGGCGGGCAGCACGGTGCAGGCGGTGAAGTCGGTGGCGATGCCGATCACGGCGGCGGGGTCGACGCCGGCGGCGGCGAGCGCGGCGGGCACCGCGGTGCGCAGCACCTCGCGCCAGTCCTCGGGGTGCTGGAGCGCCCAGTCGGGGGGCAGGCGGCGGCCGGTGCCGGGCAGGCGGTCCTCGATGACGGCGTGCGGGTAGGGGTGCACGGCGGTGCCGAGCTCCTCGCCGTCGCTGGTGCGGACCACGACCGCGCGCCCCGACAGGGTGCCGAAGTCCACGCCGACGACGTAGCCCTCCGGCTCGTTCGCCCGTTCGTGGTGGGAAGTCAAGCTCACTGTCTCTTCCTTGGCGTGGGGTGGGGCGTGGGGGTGGAC
>NZ_JBHUWH010000306.1:0-9824 GCF_042670125.1 Kitasatospora sp. NPDC057198
CTGCCCACCCCCGTGGGGCAACGGCGCCCGAGCATCAGGACACCGATCCTGCCGATCGGCTCCACGGTGTGTCAACTATCGTGGATTCACCGGGCCCGACCGGGCCCCCTCGGTGACCTTCCCCCACGCTTTGCGCACGATTTCCCCAACGATCGTGCAGAACGGGCCGGAAGGAGGATACGCCCGGGGGTAAAGAACCTCTATGATCCGGCACATGCCCCAGGACATGTCCAGCGCCGGAGCCCCGGACTTCGCCAGCCGCTTCCGGCGCCTGATAGCGGTGATCTACCCCAAGGACCTCGGCCGCCCCTGGCGGGACACCGAAATCGCCGAAGGCACCGGCCTGAGCGGCACGTACATCGGAAACCTGCGCAAAGGCACCCAGAAACCGAGCCTGGAGAACGCCGTCCGGATCGCGAAGTTCTTCGGCGTTCCGCTGGACTACTTCTCCGATTCCGAGACCGCCAGCGCGGTGGAACGGGACCTGCGCAAGATCGAGGCCCTGCGGGACGCCCGGGTCGAGCGGATCGCGATGCGCGCGGCCGGACTGCCCCCGGAGATGCAGGACGCCGCACTCACTATTGTGGAGCAGTTGCGGCGGGCCGTGGGCCTGACCGACGGGCAGCCGGACGAGGCGGGTCCGGTGACGTGACGGAGCGCCAGCAGGTGCCGCTGGGACACTGGCGGCTGCCGGAAGGGGTCGACGTGCGGGGTGTGGGGAGCGGACTGGGGCGGACCCGCCGGAGGATGCGGGCGGTCGCCCGCGACCTGCGCCTGCCACCGCTGAGCACCGTCGAGGAACTGTGCGACGCGGTCTCCGCGCACCTGGACCGGCCGATCCGGATCGCCCCGCGCCGGATGCGGGTCGGCGAACCCTCCGGCTTCGTCGAACGCCTCCCCGCCGAGGACGTCGTCCACGTCGAGCAGGAGACCTCCGGGCTGCACCGGGCGCACATCGTCTGCCACGAACTGGCCCACCTGCTGTGCGGCCACCTGAGCGCGCCCCCCGACCGGGACGCCGAACGGGTCGAACTGCCCACCATCGACCCGGACATGGTCCGGCTGGTGCTCGGCCGCTCGCACTACGACGACGCCGCCGAGGAGGAGGCCGAGGTGCTCGGCGCCGAGCTGATGCGCGTCCTGGTCCTGGCCCCCGGCGCCGGCACCACCTCCCAGCTCGCCCCCGCGCTGGAACACCGCAAGGGACAGCATGTCTGAACTGCCGTACGACCTGGTCTACCTGGGCATCGGCAGCGCCGCCTGGCTGGTCGCCGCGCTGAAGCTGAGGGCCTGGCGGCGCGACCCCTCCTTCGGACTGCTGGTGGTCGCCCTGGCCATCGCCTCCCCCGCCACCGCCTTCCTGCTCGCCTCCCCCGTGCTGTACCGGACGGTCGGGCGCCTCACCGGCGTCGGCAACCTCGCCACCCTCCTCGTCTACCTCGGCATCGTCGGCTTCTCCGCCGCCGTGGTGGTCCTCGCCCTGGTCTGGACCCCGCCCGAGGAACGCGCCGGCCCCCGGATCTGGGCCCCGCTGGACGACCGGCTGCGGCAGCGGGTGCGCCGCCGCGCCGCCGTCTTCGCCGCCCTCGTCCCCGTCCTCGCCGCGCTGTTCCTGGCCGGCGGCCCGTACCGGCCGGAGACCCCGCTCACCTTCGACACCACCTTCGCCCCGCGCACCGCCACCGCCCTGTTCCTCGCCCTCTACCAGGGCCTCTTCGCCCACGCCCTGATCGACATCGGCCGGGTCTGCCTCGGCCACGCCGCCCGGCTCCCCGACGGCTGGCTGCGCCGCGGCATCCGGCTGATCGCCCTCGGCGCGCTCACCGCCTGCGGCTACGTGCTGTGCAAGATCGCCGCCATCGCCCTCGCCCACGCCGGCATCGGCGGCGCCGACTGGCTCAGCACCGCACTCGGCCCGGCCTTCGCCGCCCTCGGCGCGATCGGCATCACCTGCGGCTTCGCCGGCCCGGCCGGCGCCGCCTGGGCCGCCCGCCGCCGCGACTTCCGCGCCCTGCGCCCGCTCTGGGACCTGGTCTACCGGGCCGACCGCCGCCTCGCCCTGGAGGGCCCGCCCTCCCCCGCCTGGCGCGAACGCGTCGCCCTGCGCGACCTCGAATGGCGCACCACCCGGCGCGGGTTGGAGATCCGCGACGGCCAACTGACCCTCCGTCCGTTCGTCGACCCCGGCGCCGTGCACGCCGCGCAGCGCCTGGCCGGCCGCGCCTCGCTCGCCCCCAGCCACCGGGACGCCCTGGTCGTCGCCGCCGCGATGCGCTCCGCCGTCACCGCGCTGGCCACCGGCGCGGTGCCCCGCCCCCGCGAGGAACAGCCCGCCCTGCCCGGCCTGGACACCGCCCCCGCCGAGGAACGCGCCCACCTCGTCCTGGTCGCCGCCTACCTGCGCTCCCCGCTGCTCGACCGCGCCCTGGAACCCCTCGCGTGAACCCCCCGCCACCCCGGGACGCGTTCGCCGCACTCGTCCTGCACCGCCGCCCGCAACGCGCCCGGGTCGGCCTCACGCTCGGCTTCGTCCGCACCTTCGCCGTCCCCGAGATCGCCGAAGTCCTGGCCGGCACCGGGAAGTTGGCCACCGCCCCGAAGGCCCGCGCGAAGGCCACCGGCGCGATGATGTTCGCCCTGATCGGCCACGGCACCGACAGCCCGGCCGGCCGGGAGATCGTCGCCGAACTCGCCGCGATGCACCGGATCCCCGGCGTGGACGAGGAGTTGATGCGCTACGTGCTGGCCTGCTTCACCGTCTGCCCGGTCGAGTTCGCCGCCGCCACCCCCGCCGAACGCGAAGCGGCCGCCGTCTTCGCCGCCGACCTCGCCGCGGCCCTCCGCCTCCCCCCGCCGCCCGGCCCCACCCTGACCGAACTCGCCGCCTGGATGCGGGAGTTCGAAACCGCAAGATTCGCCCCCAGTCCGGCCGGCCAACGCCTCTGGCACACCGTCGCCCCGCTCTTCGCCGCCCGCCTCCCCGGCCCTCTCACCCGCCACGCCCCCGCCTTCGCCGCCGCCCTCCTCGACACCCCCCTCCGCGACGCCTTCGCCCTCCCCCGCCCGCCCCTCCCCCTCCGCGCGGCGGCCCGCCTCGCCTTCCACCTCACCCGCTGAAGAGAGAAGCCCCGTCAGGGGCTCGGGGAACGGCGAGTCCGTGCTGCTGACGGCCGGAGCCCATCGAAGGTCCGTGCTGCTGCGTGTCTGTGACAGAACCAGAAGCCGATGCGCGCCACGGCAGTGAACCGTCAGCAGACCGGGCCTCGCCGTTCCCCGAGCCCCTGACGGGGCCCTCTGGCGGGGCTACCCCTACCGCTGTCCGTGCACCCGGCGGTGGCTCCAGGCCAGTAGGCCGAGCAGGATCAGGCCGGACAGGATCAGGCTGGTGCCGGTGGCCCAGCCCGCGAACGGCAGGGAGGGGACGACCGTGGCGACGACGCCCGCGGCGATCAGGCCGAGGCCGGCCAGGACCGAGCCCGCGATCCGCCAGCCGGAGGCGACGCTCGCTTCGACGCCCTGCATGGCCTTGGCCCGTACCGGCTCCACGAAGCGGGCGAAGGCCGGTACCGCGCGGGCCACGAGCACCATGCCGGCCAGCAGCAGGAGCATGCCGGGGCCGGGCAGGATCAGCAGCACCACGCCCACCACGATGAGCGCCGTCCCAGCCACGCCGAAGGCGATCCGGGCCACGGGGTGGACCTCGGTCGGATCGGCCTCGAACCCCGGTCGCTGCTGCTCGCTCATCCGTCCACCCTAACCGGACGGCCCGCGCTTCCCGCCGCACCGCGAGGCCGCGAGGCCGCGATACCGCGACGCCGCGGTCGGCCGCCGGAGCAGCGGGGCGCTCCCCGGAACCACCGGGGAGCGCCCCGTCACCGGGCCGGCTGCCGCGTCACATGCCGTTCTTGCGGATCGGGGTGTACGCGGCCAGCTTGGAGATCGACTCCTGGTGCGAGATGCAGCCCCTGCTGCCGCAGTCCTCCAGGATGATCGCCTGGGTGTGCGCCGCGTCCGCCCAGCCGCCGAACAGCACCACGTGCTGCTCCCTGCTGTTGTCGACCACCAGCGCGTCGCCCGGCTGGAGTTCGCTGCGGGAGATGTGGTGCGCGATGCCCGCCTTCTCGCTGATCAGCGGTCCGGTGGTGGTGCCGGGGCCGGGCAGGCCCCAGGCGGCGGAGACGAAGCCGGAGCAGTCGACCCGGTAGCCGTTGGTGACGGCGCCCTGGCTGTAGCCGAGCTTGCGCTGCACCCGCTCCATCGCCCGCTCCACCATGGCCCGGCGCTCGTCCGACACCCCGTCCAGCTTGGGCTTGGCCTGGACGCCGACGCCCTCGCCGTTGCGCGGGTGCCGGTGGTCGGACCAGGCGTCCCAGCTGTTGCCGTTGACGATCTTGGTCTTCCAGTCGCCGGTCGAGCGGTCCTTGAGCTTGGGGCCGTCGTGCTTGCCGCCCGGGCCGCTGATGACGCCCGTCCCGTCGTTGCCGCTGGTGTCGGTGCCGCCGGTGTGCGGCGAGGAGGGCTGCGCGGCGTGACCGCCGCCACCGCCACCGCCACCGCCGCCGGTGCCCCCGCCGCCACCGCCCACGCCGTCGATCCCGGTCCTGGGCGACTTGGGCGCGGGGGGCTTGGGCTGCTCGCTGTGCTTGCGCTTGAGGTCCTCGGCGATCTTGCGTTCGACGTCCTCGTACGCGTCGAGCATCTTCTTGATCTTCGCCGCGTCCTCGCCGAGCTCCTTGGTGAGCTTCTCCTTGGCCTTGGTGAGTTCTTCGGTCCGGGCGTGGATCTCCCGGACGCTGCTGGTCACCTCCTCCAGGACCTTCGCCGCTCCGAAGATCCCGAGGATGCCGCCCGAGAAGACGTCGGTGACGGCCGCCTTGGCGATGGTCGCCTTGATGTGGCCGATCTTCCCGGTCATCTCCTCCATGCGCTGGTTCACCTGCTCGAAGTCCCGTTGGATCTTCAGCAGTTCACCCACCTGGAAACCGAACTGGTCCCCCGCCATCGCGGTGTCCCCCTACTTTCTCGTCGCCCCGACCGGGAAGTGCTACAGGACGTTGGCGAGCTGCTTGACCGAGCCGCTCAGCTGTCCCAGTTCGTCCGCCACGGTGTTCAGTTCCCGGACCCTGCCCTGCGCGTGCGCGATGAAGGCGTCCGCTGCGGCGCCGTGCCAGGTCATCGAGCCGAGCACGGCGTTGACGTCGCGGCCGAGGCCGTCGACCTGCTTGCCCAGCTCGGCCAGTTCCTCGGCGATCTTGTTCAGTTCCGCGTCGGCGTCGCCGAACATCTTGCCGAGCGCCCAGTGCGCGATCTCGGCCGGCGCCATGACGATGTCCTCGCCGACCTGGACCACGTCGCCGGCCAGGTGCTTGATGTCGCCCCACAGACCCATGACGGTCCCCCTGTCCCCCGTGTGCTCCCCGAAAAGCTGTTCCCCCCAGGCTAGTCAGTACGGCGCCCGGATGAAATGGGCGGGTACGCCCCGGAGGCCCGGTCCGGGCTGTTCGCGGTCCGCCCGCCCCGCCTGTGACACTGGAGGCCACAGAAAAACCGAGGTGCGCCCCGGCCCCGGCCTTATGCAACCTAGAGGGATGCCCGCAGTGAGTTCTCCCGTAGCCCCGCAGCCCGCCCCCACGTTCGCGGAGCTGGCCGCCCGGCTACCCGGCGTGATGCTGCGCGACGCGCAGCGGCTCGGCCGCCGACTGGAGGGCACCCGCAAGGTCAGGTCGGCCGAGGGCCGGCAGAAGGTGCTGACCGAGCTGGCGTCCGACTTCGACCGCTCCGAGGCCCGGGTGGCCTCCCGCCGGGCGGCCGTGCCGGTGATCAGGTACCCGCAGGAGCTGCCGGTCGCGCAGAAGAAGGACGAGATCCTGGCGGCCGTCCGCGACCACCAGGTGGTGATCGTGGCGGGCGAGACCGGCTCCGGCAAGACCACCCAGATCCCGAAGATCTGCCTGGAGCTGGGCCGCGGCGTCCAGGGCCTGATCGGCCACACCCAGCCGCGCCGAATCGCCGCCCGCACGGTGGCCGAGCGGGTCGCCGAGGAACTGGACACCCCGCTGGGCGAGGCGGTCGGCTGGAAGGTCAGGTTCACCGACCAGGCCGGCCAGGACACCCTGGTCAAGCTGATGACGGACGGCATCCTGCTGGCCGAGATCCAGACCGACCGGGACCTGCGCCAGTACGACACCCTGATCATCGACGAGGCGCACGAGCGCAGCCTGAACATCGACTTCCTGCTCGGCTACCTCAAGCAGCTGCTGCCGCGCCGCCCCGACCTCAAGGTGGTCATCACCTCCGCGACCATCGACCCGGAGCGCTTCGCCGCGCACTTCGACGACGCCCCGATCATCGAGGTCTCCGGCCGCACCTACCCGGTGGAGGTCCGCTACCGGCCGCTGGTCGAGGACGACGAGCTCGACGAGGACGACAACAACGACCGGGACCGCGACCGGGACCAGATCCAGGGCATCTGCGACGCCGTCGAGGAGCTCCAGGCCGAGGGGCCGGGCGACATCCTGGTGTTCCTCTCCGGCGAGCGCGAGATCCGCGACACCGCCGACGCGCTGACCAAGCTGAAACTGAGGTCCACCGAGGTCCTCCCGCTCTACGCCCGGCTCTCCTCCGCCGAGCAGCACCGGGTCTTCCAGCGCTCCCACTCCCGCCGGGTGGTGCTGGCCACCAACGTCGCCGAGACCTCGCTGACCGTCCCCGGCATCAAGTACGTGATCGACCCGGGCACCGCCCGGATCTCCCGCTACAGCCACCGCACCAAGGTGCAGCGGCTGCCGATCGAGGCGGTCAGCCAGGCCAGCGCCAACCAGCGCAAGGGCCGCTGCGGCCGCACCTCGGACGGCATCTGCATCCGGCTGTACTCGGAGGAGGACTTCCTCTCCCGCCCCGAGTTCACCGACGCCGAGATCCTGCGCACCAACCTGGCCTCGGTGATCCTGCAGATGACGGCGGCGGGCCTGGGCGACATCGCGGCCTTCCCGTTCCTCGACCCGCCGGACTCCCGGAACATCAAGGACGGCGTCAACCTGCTGCACGAGCTGGGCGCCCTCGACCCGGACGAGAAGGACCACCGCAAGCGGCTGACCGAGCTGGGCCGCAAGCTGGCCCAGCTGCCGGTCGACCCGCGGATGGCCCGGATGGTGCTGGAGGCCGACCGGCTCGGCTGCGTCCGGGACGTGATGGTGATCGCCGCCGCGCTCTCCATCCAGGACCCGCGCGAGCGCCCGGCCGAGAAGCGCCAGGCCGCCGACGACCGGCACCGCCGCTTCCAGTCGGAGACCTCCGACTTCCTGTCCTACCTGTCGATCTGGCGCTACGTGCGGGAGCAGCAGAAGGAGCTGTCCTCCTCGGCGTTCCGCCGGATGTGCAAGTCCGAGTTCCTGAATTACCTGCGGATACGGGAGTGGCAGGACGTCTACGTCCAGCTGCGCACCATCGCCAAGCAGCTCGGCGTCACCATCGACGAGCCCGCCGACGACGCCGAGCCGGACGCGGACCGGATCCACCAGGCGCTGCTGTCCGGCCTGCTCTCCCACCTGGGCCTGTTCGACGTGGAGAAGCGCGAGTACGCGGGCGCCCGGGGCGCCCGGTTCGCGGTCTTCCCGGGTTCGGGGCTGTTCAAGAAGCCGCCGCGCTGGGTGATGTCGGCCGAGCTGGTGGAGACCTCCCGGCTGTGGGCGCGGATCAACGCGAAGATCGAGCCGGAGTGGGTGGAGCCGCTGGCGGCGCACCTGATCAAGCGCACGTACAGCGAGCCGCACTGGGAGAAGAAGGCCGGCGCGGTGCTGGCGTACGAGAAGGTGACGCTGTACGGGCTGCCGATCGTCGCCCAGCGCAAGGTGAACTACGGCCGGATCGACCCGGAGCTGTGCCGGGAGCTGTTCATCCGCACCGCGCTGGTGGAGGGCGACTGGGAGACCCACCACAGGTTCTTCGCGGAGAACCGCAAGCTGCTCGACGAGGTCGAGGAGTTGGAGAACCGGGCCCGCCGCCGGGACATCCTGGTGGACGACCAGACCCTGTTCGACTTCTACGACGCCCGGCTGCCCGAGGACGTGGTCTCCGGGCGGCACTTCGACGCCTGGTGGAAGAAGACCCGCCGCGACCAGCCCGACCTGCTCAACTTCGAGAAGTCGATGCTGATCAACGACTCGGCGGACGGCGTCACCGAGGCCGACTACCCGGACTTCTGGCAGCAGGGCAAGCTGCGCTTCCCGCTGACGTACCAGTTCGAGCCGGGCAGCGACGCGGACGGCGTGACGGTGCACATCCCGCTGGCGGTGCTGAACCAGGTGGTCTCGGAGGGCTTCGACTGGCAGATCCCGGGCCTGCGCGCCGAGCTGGTGACGGCCTGGATCCGCTCGCTGCCGAAGGCGGTGCGCCGCAACTTCGTGCCGGCGCCGGACTACGCCCGGGCGGCGATGCGCGAACTGACCGACCGGCAGGAGCCGTTGCTGCCGACGCTGGAGCGGGTGCTGCACCGGATGTCCGGCCTGCCGATCCCGCCGGAGGCGTGGGACGAGGAGCGCGTCCCGGACCACCTGAAGGTGACCTTCCGGGTGGTGGACGGCAAGCGGAAGCTCGCCGAGTCCAAGGACCTGGAGGAGTTGCGCCGCAAGCTCCGGCCGAAGCTGTCGGCGACGCTGTCCAGCGCCGCGTCCGGCCGCGGCATCGAGCGCACCGGGCTGACCGCCTGGCCGGACAACCTGCCGGTCCTGCAGCGCACCTTCGAGCAGCGCTCCAAAGGCCATTCGCTGCGCGCCTACCCGGCGCTGGTGGACGAGGGCGCGACGGTCGGCATCAAGCTGTTCGACACCCCGGAGGCCCAGCAGCGGGCGATGTGGGCGGGCACCCGCCGGCTGCTGATGCTGCGGGTGAACTCCCCGGCCAAGTCGATCCAGGGCCGGCTGGGCAACCAGGCGAAGCTGGCCCTGTCGTACAACCCGCACGGTTCGGTCCCGGCCCTGTTCGAGGACGTGGTGGCGGCGGCGACCGACCGCCTGATGACGCTCAACGGCGGCGTGGTCTGGGACGCGGAGGCGTTCGGCGCGCTGTACGACAAGGTCCGGGCGGACCTGTACGAGCTGTCGGCGGACACCACGCTGAAGACGGCGTCGGCGCTGATCGCCTTCCACAAGGCGTCGACCCGGCTGAAGTCGGTCTCCAGCCCGGTGCTGCTGTCCGCGGTGAACGACGTGCGGCTGCACCTGGCCTCGCTGGTGCACCCGGGCTTCGTGGCGGAGACCGGCTGGCAGCGGCTGGGCGACCTGAAGCGCTACCTGCTGGCGGTGGACCGCCGGTTGGAGGCGCTGCCCAACCACCCGCAGCGCGACCTGCAGAACCTGGCGAAGGTGCAGGCGGTGCAGCAGGCGTACGGGGAGCTGCTGGCGCGGGTGCCGGCGGGCCGGGAGCCGTCGCCGGAGGTGAAGGCGGTCCGCTGGATGATCGAGGAGCTGCGGGTGAGCTTCTTCGCGCAGGGGCTGGGCACGCCGAGCCCGGTGTCGGAGAAGCGGATCCTGAAGGCGATGGAGGCCGCGGCGGCCACCCTCTGAGGCCCTGGTCGGGCCGGTTCCGGGGGGCTCCGGAGCCGGTTCGACCTGGGGGGTCGTGATGCAGTACAGTCTGTCTTGTTCGCAGGCGAGAGCAGGCGGGCAAGGATCAGAACACTGGTCCCGTGGAGCAGTTGGTTAGCTCGCCACCCTGTCAAGGTGGAGGTCGCGGGTTCAAGTCCCGTCGGGATCGCAGTAGCGTAAGGCCCGGAACCGTAAGGTTCCGGGCCTTATCGCATTTCCGGGTGCCGCGCAAGATAACGC
>NZ_JBHUWH010000307.1:0-9824 GCF_042670125.1 Kitasatospora sp. NPDC057198
GCCGCAGGGGCTCCCGGGCGGGCCCGTCCGCGCGTGCTAGGTTGCTGGCGCCAAATCCCGCACCGAGGAGCCCCGATGACCGAGCCCACCGCCTCCCGCCGTACCGTCCTGTGCTGCGCGGCCGTCGCGCTCGCGGGGGCCGCGGCCGCCGGCTGCTCCTCCTCGAAGCAGGACGACGCCAAAAGCGCCTCCACCGGCCCGGTCGACCTCGGCCCGGCCGCGGACGTGCCGGTCGGCGGCGGCAAGGTCTACCGCGAGCAGGCCGTCGTGGTGACGCAGCCGGCCGCGGGGGAGTACAAGGCGTTCAGCGCCAAGTGCACGCACGCCGGGTGCCTGGTCAACGGGGTGGTAAAGGACCAGATCCAGTGCCTGTGCCACGGCAGCCGGTTCGGGATCTCCGACGGCGCGGTGCAGGACGGTCCGGCGCCGGAGCCGCTGCCCGCCTACCAGGTCGCGGTGCAGAACGGGAACCTGCAGGTCACCAAGGGCTGACCGGACGCCGACGGCAGGAGGGGGACCCGCGGGGGAACGACGGGGCGGACTGCCGGCCGACCCCGGAGGAGTCCGACCGACGGCGTCCGCGCCGTGCTGTCACCGGCAGTCGGTACGGTAGGGGCATGGCAGACCCGTCCACCTACCGACCGGCGCCGGGGGCGATCCCGCTCTCTCCCGGGGTGTACAAGTTCCGCGACGCGCACGGCCGGGTCATCTACGTGGGCAAGGCGAAGAGCCTGCGCCAGCGCCTCTCCTCGTACTTCCAGGACGTGGCGAACCTGCACCCGCGCACCGCGACGATGGTCACCACCGCCGCCTCCGTGGAGTGGACGGTGGTCTCCACCGAGGTCGAGGCGCTGCAGCTGGAGTACTCCTGGATCAAGGAGTTCGACCCGCGGTTCAACGTCAAGTACCGGGACGACAAGAGCTACCCGGAGCTCGCGGTCACCCTGAACGAGGAGTTCCCCCGCGTCCAGGTGATGCGCGGCGCGCACAAGAAGGGCGTGCGCTACTTCGGCCCGTACGGGCACGCCTGGGCGATCCGCGAGACGGTCGACCTGCTGCTGCGGGTCTTCCCGGTGCGGACGTGCTCCAACGGCGTCTTCAAGCGCGCCCAGCAGGTCGGCCGCCCCTGCCTGCTCGGCTACATCGGCAAGTGCGCGGCCCCCTGCGTGGGCCGGGTGAGCGCCGCCGAGCACCGCGAACTCGCCGAGGAGTTCTGCGACTTCATGGCCGGGCGGACGGGCGGCCACCTGCGCCGGGTCGAGCAGGAGATGCAGCAGGCCGCCGCCGAGATGGAGTACGAGAAGGCCGCCCGGCTGCGCGACGACCTCGGCGCCCTGCAGCGCGCGATGGAGAAGAACGCGGTCGTCCTCGGCGACGGCACCGACGCCGACCTGCTGGCCCTGGCCGAGGACGAACTCGAGGCCGCCGTGCAGATCTTCCACGTCCGCGGCGGCCGGGTCCGCGGCCAGCGCGGCTGGGTCACCGACAAGGTCGAGGACGTCGACACCGCGGGCCTGGTCGAGCACGCCCTCCAGCAGCTCTACGGCGAGGGCAACGAGCAGGTCCCGCGCGAGGTGCTCGTCCCCGCGCTGCCCGGCGAGGCCGTGCACGAGTGGCTGTCCGGCCTGCGCGGCGCCCAGGTCGACCTGCGCGTCCCGCAGCGCGGCGACAAGAAGGACCTGATGGAGACCGTCCAGCGCAACGCCCAGCAGGCGCTGGCGCTGCACAAGACCAAGCGCGCCTCCGACCTGACCACCCGCAGCCGCGCCCTGCAGGAGATCGCCGACGCCCTGGAGCTGGACTCCGTCCCGCTGCGCATCGAGTGCTTCGACATCTCGCACCTCCAGGGCGAGGACGTGGTGGCCTCCATGGTGGTCTTCGAGGACGGCCTGGCCCGCAAGAGCGAGTACCGCCGCTTCCAGATCAGGACGTTCGAGGGCCAGGACGACGTCCGCTCGATGCACGAGGTGATCACCCGCCGCTTCCGCCGCTACCTCCAGGAGCGCGAGCGCACCGGCGAGTGGGCCGTCCCCGAGGAGGCGCCGGAGGAGGACGGCTCGCCGCTCGACGAGAACGGCCGCCCCAAGCGCTTCGCCTACCCGCCGCAGCTGCTGGTGGTCGACGGCGGGCAGCCGCAGGTCGCCGCCGCCGTCCGGGCGCTGGACGAACTGGGCATCGACGACGTCGCGGTGTGCGGGCTGGCCAAGCGGCTGGAGGAGGTCTGGCTGCCCGGCCAGGACGACCCGGTGGTGCTGCCGCGCTCCAGCGAGGGCCTCTACCTGCTGCAGCGGGTGCGCGACGAGGCGCACCGCTTCGCGATCACCTACCAGCGGGCCAAGCGCGCCAAACGGCTCACGGCGGGGGAACTGGACTCCGTCCCCGGCCTGGGCGAGACTCGCCGCCGGGCCCTGCTCAAGCACTTCGGTTCGCTGAAGAAGCTGCGGGCGGCGACCGTCGACGACATCTGCGCGGTCCCCGGGATCGGGCGCCGCACCGCCGAGACTGTTGTCGCGGCCTTGGCCTCCCGTACACCCGCCGCATTCGCGGTCAACACCGCGACCGGCGAGATCATCGAAGACAGCACGGCCACAGCAGTACCGAGAAGCGGGGAAGAGACGTGACAGTGTCCAACGGGGGAGAGACCACCCCCGAGCTGGTGATCATCTCCGGCATGTCCGGGGCGGGCCGCTCCACCGCCGCCAAGTGCCTGGAGGACCTCGGCTGGTTCGTGGTCGACAACCTGCCGCCCGCGCTGATCCCCACCATGGTCGACCTGGGCGCCCGCTCGCAGGGCGCGGTGCCGCGGATCGGCGTCGTGGTCGACGTCCGCGGCCGCACCTTCTTCGACGAACTGCTGACCTCGCTGGAGGAGTTGGAGAAGCGCGGCGTCCGGCTGCGGGTGCTCTTCCTCGACTCCTCCGACGACGCCCTGGTGCGCCGCTTCGAGTCGGTCCGCCGCCCGCACCCGCTGCAGGCCGACGGCCGGATCGTCGACGGCATCGCCCGGGAGCGCGAGCTGCTGCGCGAACTGCGCGGCGAGGCCGACCTGGTGGTCGACACCTCCAACCTCAACGTGCACCAGCTGCGCGCCAAGATGGACGCCCAGTTCGCCGGCCAGGACGAGCCCGAACTGCGCGCCACCGTGATGTCCTTCGGCTTCAAGTACGGCCTGCCGGTCGACGCCGACCTGGTGGTCGACTGCCGCTTCCTGCCCAACCCGCACTGGGTGCCCGAGCTGCGCGCCCGCACCGGCACCGACCCGGACGTCGCCGAGTACGTGTTCCAGCAGCCCGGCGCCCAGCAGTTCGTCGACGGCTACACCGACCTGCTGCGGATCATCACCGAGGGCTACCGGAGGGAAGGGAAGCGTTACATGACGCTTGCCGTAGGCTGCACCGGAGGCAAGCACCGCAGCGTGGCGATGTCCGAGCAGCTGACGAAGCGACTGATCGCGGACGGGGTCGAGACGGTGCTGGTCCACCGGGACATGGGCCGGGAGTAGCGGCCGGGAACCACCCGCGCCGCCGCCCCGGCCGAGCACGAGACAGGAACACGGTGTCGGCGTGACGGGATACGTGCCAGCACGGCAGCAGCTCCGGACCAGACCCGCCGAGCGGGCCGCCCAGCCGCGCCCCGGCGCGCCGCGCATCGCCGCCCTGGGCGGCGGCCAGGGCCTGTCCGCCTCGCTGTCCGCGCTGCGCCGGCTGACCACCGAGTTGACCGCCGTGGTCACCGTCGCCGACGACGGCGGCTCCAGCGGGCGGCTGCGCGCCGAGCTCGGCGTGCTGCCGCCCGGCGACCTGCGCAAGGCGCTGGCCGCGCTGTGCGGGGACGACGACTGGGGCCGCACCTGGTCCGAGGTGATCCAGCAGCGCTTCGCCGGCACCGGCGAGCTCGGCGGCCACGCGGTCGGCAACCTGCTGATCGTGGCGCTGTGGGAGAAGCTCGGCGACCCGGTGGAGGCGCTGAACTGGGTCGGCCGGCTGCTGAACGTGCAGGGCCGGGTGCTGCCGATGTCGGCCGTCCCGCTGGACATCGAGGCCCAGGTGCGCGGCCACGACCCGCTGCGCCCCGGCGAGGTGTCCGCGGTGCGCGGCCAGGCCGCGGTGGCGATCACCCCCGGCACCGTGCAGTCGATCCGGCTGCTGCCGGACGGGCCGCCCGCCGTCCCGGAGGCCGTGCGGGCCGTCCTGGAGGCGGACTGGGTGGTGCTCGGCCCCGGCTCCTGGTTCACCAGCGTGCTGCCGCACCTGCTGGTCCCCGAGCTGGCCAAGGCCCTCACCGAGACCCGGGCCCGCCGCCTGCTCACCCTCAACCTGGCCCCGCAGCCCGGCGAGACCGAGGGCTTCACCCCGCAGCGCCACCTGGAGGTGATCGCCGACCACGCCCCCGGCCTGGCGGTGGACGCGATCCTGGTGGACGAGCGCGCGGTCAGCGGCGGCGCCTTCGGCGTCGCCGACCTGGCCGGCCTGGAACAGGCCGCCGAGCGGATGGGCGCCGCCCTGGTGCTCGACTCGGTGGCCCGGGCGGACGGGACGCCGCGACACGACGCGGACCTCTTGGCCGCCGCGTACGACCGGATTTTCCGGACTCATGGAAGGATCAGCCCATGGCGATGACGGCAGCGGTGAAAGACGAGATCTCCCGGCTTCCCGTCACCCGTGCCTGCTGCCGCAAGGCGGAGGTCTCGGCGATCCTGCGTTTTGCGGGCGGACTGCACATTGTGAGCGGCCGCATCGTGATCGAGGCGGAGCTGGACACCGGCATTGCGGCACGGCGGCTGCGCAAGGACCTCCTGGAGATCTTCGGACACTCCTCGGATCTGGTGGTGATGGCCCCCGGCGGGCTGCGACGCGGCAGCCGGTACGTGGTGCGGGTGGTGAAGGACGGCGAGCTGCTGGCCCGGCAGACCGGGCTGGTCGACGGGCGCGGACGGCCGATCCGGGGCCTGCCCCCGGCGGTGGTCTCCGGCGCGACCTGCGACGCGGAGGCGGCCTGGCGCGGCGCCTTCCTCGCGCACGGCTCGCTGACCGAACCCGGGCGCTCCTCCTCCCTGGAGATCACCTGCCCGGGGTCGGAGGCGGCGCTCGCCCTGGTCGGCGCGGCCCGCCGGCTCGGCATCCCGGCCAAGGCCCGCGAGGTGCGCGGCGTCGACCGGGTGGTGATCCGCGACGGCGACGCGATCGGCGCGCTGCTCACCCGCCTCGGCGCGCACGAGTCGGTGCTCGCCTGGGAGGAGCGCCGGATGCGCCGCGAGGTGCGGGCCACCGCCAACCGGCTGGCCAACTTCGACGACGCCAACCTGCGCCGCTCGGCCCGCGCCGCGGTCGCCGCCGGCGCCCGGGTGCAGCGCGCCCTGGAGATCCTCGGCGAGGAGGTGCCCGAGCACCTGGCCGCGGCCGGCGCGCTGCGCATGCAGCACAAGCAGGCGTCGCTGGAGGAGCTGGGCGCGCTCGCCGACCCGCCGCTGACCAAGGACGCGGTGGCCGGGCGGATCCGCCGGCTGCTGGCGATGGCCGACAAGCGGGCCGCCGAACTCGGCCTGCCGAACACCGAGGCCAACCTGACCGAGGAGATGGCCCTGAACTGACGGGCGGTCAACCGTCCGACGGCGCAACCGAGGGGCGTGCGGAGCAGGTCGCGGCAGTCGCCGCGCCCGCTCCGCACGCCCCTTCCGCGCATCCGCGCCGCCGCGTCCCAACCGGTGAGGCGATGTGCCTTGCGACACTTGGGGGAGGTAGGGTCAGCAGTGGTCGGGGACAACCCAAATTTCACCCCCGTCGGGCTCCGGCCCGGCGTACCTAAGAGGAGATCGGTTCGTGACGATCCGGGTAGGCATCAACGGGTTCGGCCGCATCGGCCGCAACTTCTTCCGTGCGGTCAAGTCCCAGGGCGCTGACATCGAGATCGTCGGTGTCAACGACCTGACCGACACCAAGACGCTGGCTCACCTGCTCAAGTACGACACCACTCTCGGTACCTTCCCCGGCGAGGTCTCGCACACCGAGGACAGCATCACCGTCGACGGTCACACCTTCAAGGTCACCGCCGAGCGCGACCCCGCCAACCTTCCCTGGGCCGAGCTGGGCGCCGACATCGTCGTCGAGTCCACCGGCATCTTCACCAAGGCCGATGCTGCGAAGAAGCACATCACCGCCGGTGCCAAGAAGGTCATCATCTCGGCGCCCGCCAGCGACGAGGACATCACCATCGTCCTGGGCGTCAACGAGGACAAGTACGACGCGGCGGCGCACGACATCATCTCGAACGCCTCCTGCACCACCAACTGCGTGGCGCCGATGGCGAAGGTCCTGCACGAGAACTTCGGCATCGTCAAGGGCCTGATGACCACCGTGCACGCCTTCACCAACGACCAGGTCACCCTGGACTTCCCGCACAAGGACCTGCGTCGCGCCCGCGCCGCCTCGCAGAACATCATCCCGACCTCGACCGGTGCCGCCAAGGCCACCGCCCTGGTCCTGCCGGAGCTCAAGGGCAAGCTGGACGGCACCTCGCTGCGCGTCCCCGTCCCGACCGGCTCCATCACCGACCTGGTGGTCACCCTCGAGCGCGAGGTCACCAAGGACGAGGTCAACGCCGCGTTCCAGAAGGCCGCGCAGGAGGGCCCGCTCAAGGGCTACCTGGCGTACACCGAGGACCCGATCGTCTCCTCGGACATCGTCAACGACCCGCACTCCTGCATCTTCGACTCGCAGCTGACGATGGTCCAGGGCAACCAGGTCAAGGTGCTCGGCTGGTACGACAACGAGTTCGGCTACTCCAACCGCCTCGTCAACCTGGTCTCCCTCGTCGGCGACCAGCTCTGATCGCAGCGGTAGCTGACGTGACGTAAGGGGCAGGGCCCGGACGGCTGTGTTCGCCGACCGGGCCCTGCCCGCTGCGCCCGCCCCCCTCGTCCGTCCTACCCCTCCGGTGACCCGCCGCCGTGTCGCCGTCTGCCGTTTTCATCCCTTGAGGAGCAAGACCGTGAAGACGCTCGAAGACCTGGAGGTCTCCGGCAAGCGGGTGTTCGTCCGCGCCGACCTCAACGTGCCGCTGTCCGGTGACACCATCACCGACGACGGCCGGATCCGCGCCGTCGCGCCGACCATCGCCAAGCTCGTCGAGCGCGGCGCGCGCGTCGTCGTCGCCTCCCACCTGGGCCGCCCCAAGGGCGAGCCGGACCCGAAGTTCTCCCTCGCGCCGGTGGCCGTCCGCCTCGGCGAGATCCTCGGCCGCCCGGTGGCGTTCGCCACCGACACCGTCGGGGACAGCGCGAAGGCCACCGTCGCCGCCCTCGGCGACGGCGAGGTCACGCTGCTGGAGAACCTGCGCTTCAACGCCGGCGAGACCTCCAAGGACGACGCCGAGCGCGGCGCGTTCGCCGACGAGCTGGCCGCCCTCGCGGACCTGTACGTCGGCGACGGCTTCGGCGCGGTGCACCGCAAGCACGCCTCCGTCTACGACCTCCCGGCCCGGCTGCCGCACGCGGTCGGCGACCTGATCGCCACCGAGGTGGGCGTCCTCAAGCGCCTCACCGAGGACGTGGCCCGCCCGTACGTGGTGGTGCTCGGCGGCTCGAAGGTCTCCGACAAGGTCGGCGTGATCGAGAACCTGCTCGGCAAGGCCGACCGGATCCTGATCGGCGGCGGCATGATGTACACCTTCATCGCGGCCCAGGGCCACGGCGTGGGCGCCTCGCTGCTCCAGGAGGACCAGATCCCGGTCGTCCAGGACTACCTGAAGCGCGGCGCCGAGCAGGGCGTGGAGTTCGTGATCCCGGTCGACACCGCGGTCTCCGGCAGCTTCCCGGACGTCAAGACCGGCGCCCCGGTCGAGGACTACGCGGTCGTCGACGTGACGGCCATCCCGGACGGCGCGCTCGGCCTGGACATCGGCCCGCGCACCGCGCAGCTGTTCGCGGAGAAGATCGCCGACGCGAAGACCGTGTTCTGGAACGGCCCGATGGGCGTCTTCGAGCACCCCGCCTTCGCGGACGGCACCCGGGCGGTCGCCCAGGCGCTGCTCGACTCCGACGCGTTCACCGTGGTCGGCGGCGGCGACTCGGCGGCGGCGGTGCGCACCCTGGGCTTCGACGAGGACAAGTTCGGACACATCTCGACCGGCGGTGGCGCGAGCCTCGAGTACCTGGAGGGCAAGACCCTCCCCGGTCTCGCCGCCCTGGAGGACTGAGAAAGACATGACTGAGCGTCTCCCGCTGATGGCGGGCAACTGGAAGATGAACCTCGACCACCTCGAGGCCATCCAGCACACCCAGAAGCTGGCGTTCTCGCTGGCCGACAAGGACTACGAGGCCGTCGAGGTCGCCGTCCTGGTCCCGTTCACCGACCTGCGCTCGGTGCAGACCCTGGTCGACGGCGACAAGCTGAAGCTCAAGTACGGCTCGCAGGACATCTCCCAGCACGACGGCGGGGCCTACACCGGCGAGGTGTCCGGCCCGATGCTGGCGAAGCTGAAGGTCTCCTACGCGGTGATCGGCCACTCCGAGCGCCGCCAGTACCACGGCGAGAACGAGGAGATCGTCAACGCCAAGGTGAAGGCCGCCTACCGCAACGGGATCACCCCGATCCTGTGCATCGGCGAGCCGCTGGAGATCCGCAAGGCCGGCACCCACGTCGCGTACACCCTCGCCCAGCTCGACGGCGCCCTGGACGGCGTCCCGGCGAGCGACGCCGAGAGCATCGTCGTCGCGTACGAGCCGGTCTGGGCGATCGGCACCGGCGAGGTGGCCACCCCCGAGGACGCGCAGGAGGTCTGCGGCGCGATCCGGGCCCGGCTCGCCGAGCTGTACGGCGCCGAGCTGGCCGACAAGGTCCGCGTGCTGTACGGCGGTTCGGTGAAGTCCTCGTCCGCGGCCGGCCTGATGGCCAAGCCCGACGTGGACGGCGGCCTGATCGGCGGTGCCTCGCTGGACGCCGAGGAGTTCGTCAAGATCGTGCGTTACCGGGAGCAGGCAGTAGGCTAACGCCCCTGCAGCAACGTAGGCTTTGGGGCCGGACCGCGTGGAGCGGGCCCGGCCCCTTCGCCGAAGATTCGAGAGAGTTGGTCCGTCGTGGTTCTCGGGTTCGAATGTGCTCTGATCGCCCTGAGCTTGATCATGATCCTGCTGGTGCTGCTCCACAAGGGCAAGGGCGGCGGCCTGTCCGACATGTTCGGCGGCGGCGCGTCCTCGACCGGCGGCGGTTCCGCGGTGGCCGAGCGCAACCTGGACCGCATCACCGTGATCATCGGCATCGCCTGGTTCGCGTGCATCGTGGTCCTCGGGCTGCTGCTCAAGAACAACTGAGACCAAGTCGGCGGGCGATGGTGGCGCAGGCTTAACTCCCGCTTACACTAGGACGACTTCGCCACCGTCCGCCCAGCCGCGGCCGGACGGCACCAGCACGCAGGGAGTCAGACCGTGGCAAGTGGCAACGCGATCCGAGGCAGCAGAGTCGGCGCCGGCCCGATGGGCGAAGCGGAGCGCGGCGAGTCCGCCCCCCGCAACCGCATCTCCTTCTGGTGCGCCAACAAGCACGAGACGCGCCCCAGTTTCGCCGCCGAGGCGGCCATCCCGGACACCTGGGACTGCCCGCGCTGCGGGTTCCCGGCCGGCCAGGACGAGCACAACCCGCCCGCCCCGGCCCGCAACGAGCCCTACAAGACCCACCTCGCCTACGTCCGCGAGCGCCGCACCGACGCGGACGGCGAGGCGATCCTCGCCGAGGCGCTGGCCAAGCTGCGCGGCGAGATCTGAGCAGAGCGAGCAGCACGCGAAGGGCGCCACCGGTCACCGGTGGCGCCCTTCGCGCGTGCGGGGTGCG
>NZ_JBHUWH010000308.1:0-9795 GCF_042670125.1 Kitasatospora sp. NPDC057198
CACCCCGCCCCCCGCCGGGCGGGCCGCAGCGGCAGCGGCCCGCCCGACGCACCCCCAGATCCGTTTTCGCACCACACCGCGGCCCGCGCCCACCCGGGGCCCGGCGGCCGCCGACACCGGGAAGGGCCGGACCATGGCTGGCACCACGACCACGCAGGCCGAACACGGCGAACGGCAGGAGCTGACGGCGGCCCAGGCCGGCGTCCTGGCCGCGCAACGGATCGACCCCGGCAGCCCCGCCCACAACGTCGGCCAGTACGTCCGGATCGACGGCCCGTTCCACCCCGACCTGCTCGAAGCCGCGCTCGCCCGCACCCTCGCCGAGGCCGACGGACTGCACCTGGCGGTGGACCCGAACGGCGAAGGCGCCCGCACCCGCCGCTTCGACCCCGCCGCCTGGACGCTCGCCCGGCTCGACACCCGCGGCGCCCACCACCCCGAACAGGCCGCCGTCGACCTGGTGCGCGAACAACTCGCCCGCCCCGCCGACCTGTCCGGCGACACCCTGCACGGCGCCCTGCTGGTCCGTACCGGGCCGGAGCGCCACCTGTGGTTCCAGTGGTTCCACCACCTGGTGATCGACGGCTACGGCGTCGCCCTGTTCACCCGCCGGGTCGCCGAGACGTACACCGCGCTCGCCACCGGGGCCGACGTCCCCGACAGCCCGCTGCGCCCCGCCGCCGTCCTGCGCGAAGCCGAACGCGCCTACCTGGACGGCGAACCGGCCGCCGCCGACGCCCGGTGGTGGCAGCAGCGGTACGCCGACCGTCCGCAGGTCCGCGCCCTCACCGAGCAGCAGGCCCCCGCCGCCCCCGCCGCGCTCCGCCACCGGACCACCCTCGACGCGCGCCGCACCGCCCCCGTGCTGGCCGCCGCCGGGGCCGCCCGCGCCACCTGGGCCGAGGCCGCGCACGCCGCCCTCGCCGCCTACCTGCACCGGATGACCGGCACCGCCGACCCCGTCCTCGGCATGCACCTGATGGCCCGCACCGCCCCCGGCACCCCGCGGGTGGTCGGCATGGCCGTCAACATCCTGCCGCTGCGGCTGGCCGTCGGCCCCGCCGACGACTTCGACACCCTGCTGCGCCGCTCCGCCGCCGAACTCAAGGACGTCCGCCGCCACCAACTGCACCGCGGCGAGGAACTGCGCCGCACCCTCGGCCTGGTCGGCACCGACGAACGGCTGTACGGGCCGCTGCTCAACATCAAGCCCTTCGACCTCGACCTGGACTTCGCCGGCAGCCCCGGCCACACCGTCAACCTCGCCGCCGGCCCCGTCGAGGACCTCTCGCTGTCCGTCGCCAAGACCCCCGACCACCGCCTCCAGCTGGAGTTCGACGCCAACCCGGCCCTGTACACCGAGGCCGAACTCGCCCTGCACACACGCCGGTTCACCGCCCTGCTGGAACGCCTCGCCGCCGCGCCGGACCGCCCGCTCGGCGAACTGGAACTGCTCGCGGACGAGGAGCGCGCCGACGTGCTGGAGCGCTGGAACGCCACCGGGCACGACGTCCGGCCCGGCACCCTGGTCGACCGGATCGCTGACCGGGCGGCCCGCACCCCCGGTGCGGTGGCGGTCGTCGCCTCGGACGGAGAGCTGACGTACCGTCAACTCTGGTCCTCGGCCGGAGAGCTGGCCGAAGAGCTGGCCGCCGTCGGCGCCGGACCGGACACCGTGGTCGCCGTCGCCGTGCCGCGCTCCGCCGAGCTGATGGTCGCCCTGCTGGGCGTGCTGCGCTCCGGCGCCGCCTACCTGCCGCTGGACACCGACCACCCGGCCGAACGCCTGGCCGGCATGGTCGAGGACGCCGACCCGGTCCGGGTCCTCACCGTCGGCGCCGTCCGGGACAGGCTGCCGGAACAGGCCAGGGCCCGCGCCCTGCTGCTCGACGCACGGGAGCCCGGGGCGGCGCGCGCCGAACCGGTGCCCGCCGGGCCCGACCACGCCGCGTACGTCATCTTCACCTCCGGCTCCACCGGCCGCCCCAAGGGCGTCCTGGTCACCCACCGGGCCATCGCCAACCGCCTGGAATGGATGCAGCACGAGTACCGGCTCACCGCCGCCGACCGCGTCCTGCAGAAGACCCCCGCCGGATTCGACGTCTCCGTCTGGGAGTTCTTCTGGGCCCTGGGCGAAGGCGCCACCGTCGTCCTCGCCCGCCCCGACGGCCACCGGGAACCCGGCTACCTCGCCGACCTGATCGCCCGACAGGCCGTCACCACCCTGCACTTCGTCCCCTCCATGCTGCGCGCCTTCCTGGAGGAACCCGACCTCGCCACCCGCTGCACCACCCTGCGCCGCGCCTTCTGCTCCGGCGAGGCCCTCCCCGCCGACACCGTCGACCGCTGGCACACCGCCCTCCCCGGCGTCCCGCTGCACAACCTGTACGGCCCCACCGAGGCCGCCGTCGACGTCACCCACCACGCGACGCGCCCCGGCGCCGGCAGCGTCCCGATCGGCCGCCCCGTCTGGAACACCCGGCTGTACGTCCTGGACGCCCGGCTGCGGCCCTGCCCGGTCGGCGTGCCCGGCGAACTCTACTTGGCGGGCGTCCAGTTGGCCCGCGGCTACCTGAACCGCCCCGGCCTGACCGCCGGCCGCTTCGTCGCCGACCCGTACGGCCCGCCCGGCACCCGGATGTACCGGACGGGCGACCTGGTGCGCCACCGGCCGGACGGCGAGGTGGAGTACCTGGGCCGGACCGACGACCAGGTGAAGATCCGCGGCTTCCGGATCGAACTCGGGGAGGTGGAGGCCGCCCTCGCCGCACTCCCGGGCGTTGCCCACGCCGCGGTGACGGTCCGCTCCACGGCGAACGGCGCCAAGCAGCTGGTCGGGTACGTGGTGCCGCCCGCTGCGGACCCGCAGGCGCTGCGCGACCGGCTGGCGGACACCCTGCCCGAGCACTCCGTACCCGCCGTGATCGTCGGCCTGGACGCGCTGCCGCTGTCCGTCAACGGCAAGCTCGACCGCAAGGCGCTCCCCGCACCGAACCCCGGTACGGCGGGCAGCGGGGCGCCGCGCACCGAGACCGAACGCCTGCTGGCCGCACTGGTCGCCGAAGTCCTCGGCCTGCCGGTCGAACAGGTCGGCGCCGACGACAACTTCTTCTCGCTCGGCGGCGACAGCATCTCCGCCATCCAACTCGCCAGCCGGGCCCGCCACGCCGGACTCGCCCTCACCCCGCGCACCGTCTTCGACCGGCGCACCGTCGCCCGGATCGCCGCCACCGCCACCCCCGCCGAGACGGCGGCCCCGGCCCCCGCCGTCGACTCCGACGGCCCGCTGCCGCCCACCCCCGTCACCGAATGGCTCCGCCACCAGGGCGGCCCGATCAACCGCTTCGCCCAGTCCACCACCCTCACCGTCCCGGCCGACCTCGACCTGCCGCGACTCGTCGCCGCGCTCGACACGCTCACCGGGCACCACGACGCGCTGCGGCTGCGGCTGCACGTCGGCGGTGCGGGAGGGGAGGAGGCGCCGCGCGGGTCGGGAGGGGCGTCGGAGGGGAGCGACGCGCTGCGGCCGTACGGCGAGAGTGCGGACGGTTCCGTGCCGTGGACGTTGGAGGTGCGGCCCGTCGGGGCGGCGCCGGCCGCTTCGCGGGTACGGCGGGTGCGGGTCGCGCCCGGGGAGCTGGTCGCGGCGGCGGAGGTCGAGCGGGAGGCGGCGGCCGGGCGGCTGGACCCGGGGCGCGGGGTGGTGCTGCAGGCGGTGCACCTGGACGCGGGGGCCGGGCGGGACGGGCTGCTGGTGCTGGTGGTGCACCACCTGGCCGTGGACGGGGTGTCCTGGCGGATCCTGCTGCCGGACCTGCGGGCCGCGTACGAGGGCCGTCCGCTCGCCCCGGTGCCGACTTCGCTGCGGGCCTGGACGCTCGGGCTGGCCGAGGCCGCCGCGAGCGCGGCCGTCCGGGCCGAACTCCCGTACTGGCGGCGGCAGTCGACGCTGCCGCGGGTGCCGCTGCTGGCCGAGCCGCCGCTCGACCCGGCCCGGGACACCGCCGCCCGCACCCGCCGGCTGCGGCTGACCCTGCCCGCCGGGCGCACCGCGCCGCTGCTGACCGCCGTTCCGGCCGCCCGCCGGGCCGGGGTGGACCACGTGCTGCTGGCCGGCCTGGCGCTCGCGGTGCGGGAGCGCCGCCGCGCCCTGCACGGGACGGCCGCCGCCGACGGGCTGCTGCTGCGGCTGGAGGGCCACGGCCGGGAGGACCAGCTGGTGCCCGGGGCGGACACCTCGCGCACCGTCGGCTGGCTGACCAGCGAGTTCCCGCTGCACCTGGACCTGGCGGAGCTGTCCGGGCCGGGCGCCGCGCTGTCCGGGGTGAAGGAGCGGCTGCGGGCGCTGCCGAACGCGGGCACCGGCTGGGGCCTGCTGCGGTACCCGGACGCCGCCGGGGTGCTCGCGGACGCGCCCGAACCCCTGCTGCTCTTCAACTACCTGGGCCGGTTCCAGGCCGGCGGCGAGCCCTGGACGCCCGCCCCCGGCGCGGGCGACGCGATCACCGCCACCACCGACCCGGAGCGGCCCTGCGGACACGCCCTGGAGATCGGCGCGTTCGTCCACGAGCGGCCCGGCGGGCCCGAGCTGACCGTCCAACTGACTTGGCCCGAGGCGCTGTTCGGCGAATCGGAGATCCGCGGGCTGGCCGCGGAGTGGTTCGACCGGCTGGACGAGCTGGCCCGCTGGGCGGCCCGCCCGGACGCCGCCGCCCCCACCCCGTCCGACGTGCCGCTGGCCGCCGTGACCCAGGCCGACCTGGACGCCCTGGCGGCCCGCCACCCGGGCCTGTCGGAGGTGCTGCCGCTCTCCCCGCTCCAGGAGGGCCTGCTGTTCCACGACCGGATGCTGCCCCCCGGCGACGACGCCACCTACACCTCGCTGACCTCGCTCGACCTGCACGGCCCGCTCGACCGGGCCGCCCTGGCGCGCGCGGTGGACACCGCGGTGGGCCGGCACGGCGCGCTGCGTGCCGCGTTCACCCTGACCGCCGCCGGGGAGCCCGTGCAGGCCCTCGTCCCCGAGGTCCGCGTCCCGTGGAGCACGCACGACCTGTCCGGGTTCGAGGAGGAGCGGCAGGCCGCCGAGGGCGCCCGGATCGAGGCCGCCGAGGCCGCCCGCCGCTTCGACCTGGCCCGGCCGCCGCTGGTGCGCTGCGCACTGCTGGTGCTCGGCCCCGAGCGGCACCGGCTGCTGCTGACCCGGCACCACATCGTGATGGACGGCTGGTCCACACCCGTGCTGCTGCGCGAGGTGCTCGCCGCGTACGGGGGCGCCGCGCTGCCCGCCGCGCCGCGCTGGGCCGACCACCTGGCCCACCTCGCGGCCCGCGACACCGCCGCCGACGCCGCCGCCTGGCGCGCCGCCCTGGCCGGGCTGGACGGCCCGACCCTGCTCGCCGACGCCGTCGGCACCACCGACAAGAGCGAAGCACCGCAGGGCGCACGGGAGTTGGAGCTGCCGATCCCCGCCGGACCGGCCGCCGCGCTCACCGCCGTCGCACGCCGCCACGGCCTGACCCTGAACACCCTGGTGCAGGGCGCCTGGGCGATCCTGCTGGGCCGGCTGACCGGCCGCACCGACGTGGTGTTCGGCGCCACCGTCTCCGGCCGCCCCGGCGAACTCTCGGGCGTGGAAGCCGCCGTGGGCCTGTTCAGCAACACCGTCCCGGTGCGCTTCACCCTCGACGAGGACGAGCCGGCCGCCGCCGCGCTGGCCCGGCTCCAGCGGGAGCAGTCCGCGCTGCTCGACCACCAGTACCTCGGCCTGGCCCGGATCCAGGCCGACGCCGGGCACGGCACCCTGTTCGACACCCTGCTGGTGTTCGAGAACTACCCCGTGCAGCCCGGTGATTCGGCCTCCGGCGCGCTGCGCGTCGGGGCGATCGGCAACCGGGGCGCCACCCACTACCCGCTGACCGTCCTGGTCCTGCCCGGCGAGCACCCCCGGCTGGCCGTCGAGTACCGCCCCGACACCTTCACCCCCGCCCGGGCCGCCGACATCGGCGCCCGCCTGCTGCGCCTGCTCACCGCCATCGCCGCCGAACCCGACACCCCCGTCGGCCGGTCGGACGTCCTGACGGCCGAGGAGCGGCACACCGTGCTGACCGGCTGGAACGCCACCGACCGCCCGGTGCCGCCCGGCACCGCGGTCGACGCCTTCCGCGCCACCGCCGCCGCCCACCCCGACCGGACCGCCGTCGTCCACGGCGACGAACGGCTGACCTTCCGGCAGCTCGCCGAGCGGGTCGAGACGTACGCCCGGCACCTGGCCGCGCTCGGCGCCCGCCCGGACACCGTGGTCGCGCTCGCCCTGCCGCGCTCCGCCGACCTGGTCGCCGCCCTGCTCGGCGTGCTCGCCGCCGGGGCCGCCTACCTGCCGGTCGACCTCGACCACCCGGACGAGCGGATCGCCCTGATGCTCGCCGACGCCACCCCGCTGCTCACCCTCACCACCGCCGAACTCGCCGCCGGGCGGCCCGTGCTGGCGCGCTCCGCGCTCGGCGCCGTCCCGCTCGCCGCGCTCGGGTCGCTGGCAGCCGAACCCGTCCGCCCCGAGCCCGAGCACCTCGCCTACGTCATCCACACCTCCGGCTCCACCGGCCGCCCCAAGGGCGTCCAGGTGCCGCACGCGGGCCTGGCCAACCTGCTGGAGCACCACGGCGGCACCGTCTTCGCCCGAGCCGTCGCCGCCGCCGGCGGCCGCGTCCTGCGGGCCGCGCACACCGCCTCGTTCTCCTTCGACTCCTCCTGGGAGCAGCTGCTGTGGCTGCTGCTCGGCCACGAACTGCACGTCTACGGCGAGGAGTTGCGCCGCGACCCGCAGGCCCTCGCGGCCCGGCTGCGCGCCGACCGGATCGACACCCTGGACGTCACCCCGTCCTTCGGCGCCCAACTCGTCGAATGGGGCCTGCTGGACGACCCGGCGCACCGCCCGCTGCTGTTCCTGGTCGGCGGCGAGGCCGTCGGCGACACCCTGTGGCAGCGCCTGCGGTCCACCCCCGGCGTGCTCGGCCACAACTTCTACGGCCCCACCGAGTACACCGTCGACACCCTCGGCGCCGACCTCGCCGACAGCCCCACCCCGTCCGTCGGCCGCCCGATCGGCAACACCCGCACCTACGTGCTGGACGCCCGGCTGCGGCCCGTCCCGCCCGGCACGCCCGGCGAACTGTACGTGGCCGGGCCCGGACTGGCCCGCGGCTACCGCAACCGGCCCGGCCTGACCGCGGGCCGCTTCGTCGCCGACCCGTACGGCCCGCCCGGCAGCCGGATGTACCGCACCGGCGACCTGGTCCGGCACCGCCCCGACGGCAGCCTCGACTACCTGGGCCGGGAGGACGACCAGGTGAAGATCCGCGGCTTCCGGGTCGAACCCGGCGAGGCCGAGGCCGCGCTCGCCGCGCTGCCCGGCGTCGCGCAGGCCGCCGTCGTGGTCCGCCCCGCCCCCGGCGGCACCAGGCGCCTGGTCGGCTACCTGGTCGCCGCCCCCGGCACGGACCCCGACCCCGCCACGCTGCGCAAGGCGCTCGGCGAGGCGCTGCCCGAGTACCTCGTCCCGGCCGCGCTGGTCGTGCTGCCCGCGCTGCCGCTGAACGTCAACGGCAAGCTCGACCGGCACGCCCTGCCCGAACCCGGCGCCGACGCGTACGCCGCGCCCGCCGGGGCCGCCCCGTGCACCGAGCGGGAGGAACTGGTCTGCCGGGCGTACGCCGAGGTGCTCGGCCTGCCCGCGGTCGGCGCCGACGAGGACTTCTTCGCCCTCGGCGGCCACTCGCTGCTCGCCACCCGGCTGGTCGGGCGGCTGCGCGCCGCGCTCGGCACCGAGGTCGCCATCCGCACCCTGTTCGAGGCCCGCACCCCCGCCGCGTTCGCCGCCCGCCTGGACGACGCCGCCCGCCCGGACGACGACCGGCCCGCCGCCCGCGCGGACGACACCCGCCTGGCCGCCCGCCCGCGCCCCGAGCCGGTCCCGCTCGCCCCCGCGCAGGCCCGGCTCTGGTTCCTGGACCGCCTGCACGGCCCGTCCGCCGCCTACACCATCCCGTGCGCGCTGCGGATCGACGGCGCACTCGACCCCGGGGCGCTGCGGGCCGCCTTCGGCGACGTGCTGGCCCGGCACGAGGCGCTGCGCACCGTCTGCGCCGAGCACGACGGCCGCCCCCACCAGCGGATCCTGACCCCGGCCGAGGCCGGTGTGCCGTTCGAGCTGCGCGAGGTCGCCGGACACCGGCTGGACGCCGAGACCGCCGCCGCCGGCGCGCACGTCTTCGACCTGACCGGGGAGATCCCGGTCCGCGCCGTGCTGCTCAGCGCCGGGCCGCGCCGCCACGTGCTGAGCATCGCGCTGCACCACATCGCGGCCGACGAGTGGTCCGAGGGCGTGCTGCTGCGCGACCTGGACGCCGCCTACACCGCCCGCCGGGCCGGGCGCGCACCCGAACTCCCGCCGCTGCCAATCCAGTTCGCCGACCACGCGCTGTGGCAGGCCGAACGCCCGCTGGAGGCGCAGTCCGCCTACTGGGCCGAGCGGCTGGCCGGCCTGCCCGCCGAACTCGCGCTGCCCACCGACCGCCCCCGCCCGGCCGTGGCCGGCGGGCGCGGCGGCGCCGTCCGGCTCGCCCTCCCGGACGAACTGCGCACCGCCCTCGCCGAGTTCACCCGCAGCAGCGGCACCACCCCGTTCATGGTGGTGCAGGCCGCCGCCGCCCTGCTGCTCGGCCGGCTCGCCGCAACCACCGACGTCGCCCTCGGCGCCCCCGTCGCCGGACGCGGCGACGCGGCACTGGAACAGCTGGTCGGCTTCTTCGTCAACACCCTGGTGCTGCGCCACGACCTGGGCGGCGAACCGGCGTTCGCCGAACTGGTCGACCGGGCGAAGGAGACCGTGCTCGGCGCGCTCGCCCACCAGGACCTGCCCTTCGACCGGCTGGTCGAACTGGTCAACCCCGAACGCACGTTGGGCCGCCACCCGCTGTTCCAGGTGATGGTGCAGTACCGCAAGGAGGCCGGCGGCCTGGACGGTCTGCTCGGCGCCCGCACCGCCCTGCTGCCCGACCCGGTGCACGCCGCCCGCTTCGACCTGGCCTTCACCTTCGTGGAGTCCGCCGACGGCACCCGCACCGACCTGACCGTCATCCACGCCGAGGACCTCTTCGACCGCGCCACCGCCCGCCTGCACGGCGCCCGGCTGCTGCACGTCCTGGAACAGGCCCTCGCCGACCCCGGACGGCCGATCGGCCGGATCGAACCCGTCTCCGCCGAGGAGCGGCGCGGCCTGGCGGGCGGCTGGAACGCCACCGGCATCCCCGTCCGCGAGGGCACCCTGGTCAGCCGGATCGCCGAACGCGTCGCCGCCACCCCCGAAGCGGTCGCCGTCGACTGCCTGGGAGAGGAACTGACGTACCGTCAACTCTGGTCGCGGGCCGGTGTGCTGGCGTCCGTCCTGGCCGCCCGGGGGGCCGGTCCGGACACCGTGGTCGGCGTCGCCGTGCCGCGCTCCGCCGAGCTGATGGTCGCCCTGCTGGGCGTGCTGCGCTCCGGCGCCGCCTACCTGCCGCTGGACACCGAGCACCCGGCCGAACGCCTCGCCGGGATGATCGAGGACGCCCGCCCGGTCTGCGTCCTCACCCCGCCCGGCGCGCCCGCCCCCTGGGCCGTGGACGGCATCCCCGTGCTGCCCGTCGACACCGCCGGGCCGGCCGCGCCGGCACCGGCCGGGCCCGGCCCCGACCACGCCGCGTACGTCATCTTCACCTCCGGCTCCACCGGCCGCCCCAAGGGCGTCCTGGTCAC
>NZ_JBHUWH010000309.1:0-9787 GCF_042670125.1 Kitasatospora sp. NPDC057198
GCCCACCGCACCGGTGGGCCGGGCCGCCGCGCGTCCCCCGATGGGCGATCATGGAGGGACCGCACCCGCAGCACCGAGGAGCCCGACCCGTGGCCGAGATCGTCCTGTTCCACTCCGCGTACGGCCTGCGCCCCGCCGTCACCGCGGCCGCCGACCGGCTGCGCGCCGCCGGGCACACCGTGCACACCCCCGACCTGTACGAGGGGAAGACCTTCGACGAGCTGGAGGAGGGCATGGCGTACCGGGACGAGGTCGGCAACGACGAGCTGCTGCGCCGGGCCGTCGGCGCCGTCGCCCCGCTGCTGCCGGCCCGGGGCGGGCTGGTGTACGCCGGGTTCTCGCTCGGCGGGTCGCTGGCGCAGAACCTCGCGCTGGCCGACGAGCAGGCCCGCGGGCTGGTGCTCTTCCACGGCACCTCGGACCTGCGGGAGGACGCCGCCACCGAGATCCCGGTGCAGCTGCACGTCGCCGAACCCGACCCGTTCGAGTCCGACGACTGGCTGAACACCTGGTACCTGTGGATGACCCGGGCCGGCGCCGACGTCGAGGTGCACCGCTACCGCGGCGCCGGACACCTCTACACCGACCCCGAACTGCCCGACCACGACGCCGAGGCCGCCGAACGGACCTGGGCGGCCGCGCTGGCCTTCCTGGCGGAGATCGACGGGCAGGGCTGAGCGCCCCTTCAGGACGCGAACACCACCCGGCGGCTCTCCGCCTCCGGCTCCAGGAAGGCCAGCAGCCGCCCGCCCTCCCGCTCCAGCTCCGGGCGGCGGCCGTGCGGCAGCAGCGGGGTGAGGGTGAGCACGGCCGCGCCGCGCTTGCACGCGTGCTCCCAGACGCCCGCGACCAGCCCGTCCACCAGGTAGGAGGCCAGCAGGGTGCCGTTGACCGCCCGGTAGACCTGCTGGTGGATCGCGGCGGGCAGCATCCGGGTGCGGTCGGCGTGCGAGAGCAGCGCGGCGTCCCACTTGGGCAGGAAGCGCACCGGCAGCTCGCCGTCCGGCTCGGCGGGCGGCGGGGCGCCGGGCAGGTCGAGCAGCTCGCGGCCGTCCTCGGCCCGGTACCGGACCAGCTCGCCCAGCTCGGCCAGCGCCGGGTCGAGCTGGCGCAGCCGCAGGCCGGTGAAGTGCGCGAGGTCGGCACGCGAGGCCGGGCCGTAGCCCGCCAGGTAGCGGCGCGCCAGCAGCGCGGTGGCGGCCGGTTCGGGCGGCAGCTCGCCGCCCCACAGGACCATCCGGGGCTTGCCGTGCGCCCGCCAGTGCCCGGACGGGGCGACGTGCACCAGCGGGAGCAGCGCCCGCGGGTAGTGCAGCAGGTCCGCGGTGCGGACCCGGCCGCCGGAGGCCGCGGCGGTGTGCTCGCGCAGCTCCTCCGCGCTGCGCGGGACGGCGGTGAAGGCCCGCAGCGACGCCTCCAGGGCGGCCTCGTCCAGGCCGGCGTCCTTGTGCCGGCCGCGCAGTTCGGTCAGCCAGCGGCGCCGCCAGGCCGCCGCCAGGTGCCCGTAGTCGGCCCCGGGGACGAGGTGCAGGGTGCCGCGCATCAGCGTCGACTTCACCACCGTGCCGTCCAGCAGCGCCGCCTCCAGCTCCCGGGGGTCGAAGCCGGGCAGCCGGGTCCACAGCGCCAGGTGCGGCGAGGGGGAGTACTGGGCCTGGAGCGCGGTCAGCCCGGTCACGGCCCCGGCGGCGGACGGCCGTTCGGTGCGGTGCAGCAGCTGGCGGGCGAAGTAGGAGGCGGTGAGCTCGCGGTCGGAGAGCGTGCGGGCGGCGGGCATCGGCGGGCCTCCTGGGTCCGTGCGGGGGTGGCCCAAGCTAACAGGCCGTCAGGACAGCCGGGCCGCCGTGTGGGGAGGGGAGGGGGCGGGCGGGGAGGATTAGACTCGGGGGCGCGATCCCGGAAGCCCTGGTCCGAGCCCCGGTGGCGGCTCGGGCCTCATGCGTTCCGGCCCTCACCCAGGACCCCGGAGGCCCCGCCTTGAGCGACCAGCCGTACGCGCACCTGCACGTCCACACCGAGTACTCGATGCTGGACGGCGCCGCCCGGCTGAAGCAGCTGTTCCAGGAGGTCGGGCGGCTCGGGCAGACCCACGTCGCGATGACCGACCACGGCAACATGTACGGCGCGGCCGAGTTCCACAAGCAGGCCGTCGCGGCGGGCATCACCCCGGTGATCGGCATCGAGGCGTACGTGGCGCCGGAGTCGCGGTCGAACACCAAGCGGATCCTGTGGGGCCAGCCGCACCAGAAGAAGGACGACGTCTCGGCGTCCGGCGCGTACACCCACAAGACCATCTGGGCCCGGAACAAGGAGGGCCTGCACAACCTCTTCAAGCTGACCTCGCGCTCCTACGCGGAGGGCTGGCTGGTGAAGTGGCCCCGGATGGACAAGGAGATCATCGCCGAGCACGCGGCGGGCCTGATGGCCACCACCGGCTGCCCGTCCGGCGAGGTGCAGACCCGGCTGCGGCTGGGGCAGTTCGACGAGGCGCTCCGGTCGGCGGGCGAGTACCAGGAGATCTTCGGCAGGGAGAACTACTTCCTGGAGCTGATGGACCACGGCCTGGAGATCGAGCAGCGGGTCCGCGACGGGCTGGTCGAGATCGGCCGGAAGCTGGGCATCCCGCCGGTGGTCACCAACGACTCGCACTACACCACCGAGGCCGACGCGGGCGCGCACGACCTGCTGCTGTGCGTGCAGACCGGCAAGAACCTCTCCGACCCGGATCGCTTCCGGTTCGACGGCACCGGCTACTACATCAAGTCGGCCGCCGAGATGTACGCCCTGGACTCCTCGGACGTCTGGCAGGAGGGCTGCCGCAACAGCCGGCTGCTGGTCGCCGAGCGGGTCGACACCGCCGGCATGTTCGAGTTCAAGAACCTGATGCCGCGCTTCCCGATCCCGGAGGGCTTCGCGTCCGAGGCGGACTTCTTCCGGTCCAAGGTCTGGGAGGGCATGGACCGGCGCTTCCCGGGCGGCTACGACGAGGAGCACCGCAAGCTCGCCGAGTACGAGATGGACACCATCGTCCAGATGGGGTTCCCGGCGTACTTCCTGGTGGTCGCCGACTTCATCATGTGGGCCAAGAGCCAGGGCATCGCGGTCGGTCCGGGCCGCGGCTCGGCGGCCGGTTCGCTGGTCGCCTACGCGATGGGCATCACCGACCTCGACCCGATCCCGCACGGCCTGATCTTCGAGCGCTTCCTCAACCCCGAGCGCGTCTCGATGCCCGACGTCGACATCGACTTCGACGAGCGCCGGCGCGGCGACGTGATCCGCTACGTGACCGAGAAGTGGGGCTCCGACAAGGTCGCCATGATCGTCACGTACGGCACCATCAAGGCGAAGGCCGCCATCAAGGACTCCTCCCGGGTCCTCGGCTACCCCTACGCGATGGGCGACCGGATCACCAAGGCGATGCCGCCGGACGTGATGGGCAAGGGCATCCCGCTGTCCGGCATCACCGACTCCTCGCACCCGCGCTACGGCGAGGCGGGCGAGATCCGCAGCCTGTACGAGAACGACCCCGACGTGCGCAAGGTGATCGACACCGCGCGCGGCATCGAGGGCCTGATCCGCCAGCCCGGCGTGCACGCGGCGGGCGTGATCATGTCGGCCGAGCCGCTGACCGACCACATCCCGGTGTGGACCCGGCACACCGACGGCGTCACCATCACCCAGTTCGACTACCCCACCTGCGAGAGCCTCGGGCTCCTCAAGATGGACTTCCTCGGACTGCGCAACCTGACGATCATGGACGACGCGGTCAAGGCGATCGAGAGGAACAAGGGCGTCAAGATCGAGCTGCTCCAGCTGCCGCTGGACGACAAGCCCGCCTACGAACTGCTCGCCCGCGGCGACACGCTGGGCGTCTTCCAGCTCGACGGCGGCCCGATGCGCTCGCTGCTGCGCCTGATGAAGCCCGACAACTTCGAGGACATCTCCGCCGTCCTGGCGCTGTACCGGCCCGGCCCGATGGGCGTCGACTCGCACCTCAACTACGCCTTGCGCAAGAACGGCCAGCAGGAGATCACCCCGATCCACCCGGAGCTGGCGGAGCCGCTGCGGGAGGTCCTGGAGCCCACCTACGGCCTGATCGTCTACCAGGAGCAGGTGCAGAAGGCCGCGCAGATCCTGGCCGGCTACTCGCTCGGCCAGGCCGACCTGCTGCGCCGCGCGATGGGCAAGAAGAAGAAGGAGATCCTGGAGGCCGAGTTCGTCCCGTTCCAGCGCGGCTGCCGGGAGCGCGGCTACTCGGACGCGGCGATCCAGGCGGTGTGGGACGTGCTCGTCCCGTTCTCCGGCTACGCCTTCAACAAGGCGCACACCGCGGGCTACGGGCTGGTCTCGTACTGGACGGCCTACCTGAAGGCCAACTACCCGGCCGAGTACATGTCGGCGCTGCTCACCTCGGTCAAGGACGACAAGGACAAGTCCGCGGTCTACCTCAACGAGTGCCGCAAGATGGGCATCCAGGTGCTCCCGCCGGACGTCAACGAGTCGGACGCCAACTTCACCCCGCACGGCAGCGAGACCGTCCGGTTCGGCCTGACCGCGATCCGCAACGTCGGCGGGCCGGTGGTGGAGTCGATGATCCGCACCCGGAGGTCCAAGGGGAAGTACGCCTCCTTCCCGGACTTCCTGGAGAAGGTCGAGTCGGTGGTGTGCAACAAGCGCACCGTCGAATCACTGATCAAGGCCGGCGCGTTCGACTCGCTCGGACACACCCGCAAGGGCCTGAGCGCCCGGTTCGAGCCGATGATCGACAACGTGGTGGGGATCAAGCGCAAGGAGGCCGAGGGGCAGTTCGACCTGTTCAGCTCCGCTGACATCGGGCAGGGCAGTTCCGCTGACACCGGGCAGGGCGGCTCCGCCGGGACCGGGCAGGGCGGGGGGGACGCCGTCCCGGGCGAGCCGTCCTTCGGGCTGGACGTGGTCTTCGCCGAGGACGAGTGGGAGAAGCCCTTCCTGCTCGCCCAGGAGCGCGAGATGCTCGGCCTGTACGTCTCCTCGCACCCGCTGCACGGCATCGAGCACGTGCTCGCCGACAAGGCGGACTGCGCGGTCGCCGACCTGGCCGAGCGGCCGGACGGCGCGATGGTGACCATCGGCGGCATCATCTCCGGCCTCCAGCGCAAGATGACCAAGCAGGGCAACGCCTGGGCGATCGCCACCGTCGAGGACCTGGCGGGCTCGATCGACTGCATGTTCTTCCCGGCCAGCTACCAGCTGGTCTCCTCGCAACTCGTCGAGGACGCCGTGGTGTTCGTCCGCGGCAAGCTCGACCGGCGGGAGGACGTGCCGCGGCTGATGGGCATGGAGCTGTCGGTGCCCGACCTGAGCAACCTCGCGGCGCAGCTGCCGATCGTGATCACCGTGCCGGAGGACAAGCTGACCCCGCCGATCGTCGGCCGGCTCCGCGAGGTGCTCGTCCACCACAAGGGCAGCACCGAGGTCCACGTCCACCTGCGCGGGGAGACCAAGACGGTGGTGCTGCGGCTGGACCGGCACCGGGTGAAAACCGACCCGGCGCTGTTCGGCGACCTCAAGCAGCTGCTCGGACCGAGCTGCCTGGCGAGCTGACGCGACCGGGCGGGGCTCCGGCGGAGCCCCGCCCGGACGGCGGGTCAGAGCTCCTTGACCACCAGGGTCTTGGCGCCCTTGTCGTGGAAGCACTGCTGGAGCGGCTTGTCCCACAGCAGGGACAGGCAGTTGACCAGCGAGAACAGGCCGCCGACGAAGGGCACCAGGATCGGGCCGCCGTAGATGCCGACCCGGGTCCACAGCTCGGCGTCGGTCGGACGGCCGCCGTGGGCCGCGCTGACCACGCGGAGCTTCATCGCCTTCTTGCCGACGGTCTGGCCGTGCTGGGTCAGCAGCATGGCGGCCTCGTAGCACATCATGACGACCGCGCCGAGCAGGCTGTAGAGGAGGCCGTCCACGGCGGCGTACAGCAGGACCGCGGGCACGAGCAGGACCGCGGTGTCGATCAGGCGGGCCAGGAAGCGGTCCGCCGGCGCGGCCAGCACCCGGGTGCCCGGAGCGGGCTGCACACCGGGCCACACGCCCGGGGCCAGCCAGCCCGGGAGCCCCGCCTCCTGCGGGTACTGGCCGTACGGCTCCTGCGGAGGCCCGTAACCGGGAGGGGTGTGGCTGCTGCTCATCCGTGCGACTCCAGCTCAACTGTGGGGATCCTGGAGCCCGTTGTACCGGTACGGGGGCGGGCGGGGGAGGAGGATCCGGCAATCGTTACTCAGCGCCAGCGGTAGCGCCGCCGCAGCGCGTCGACCACCAGCTGGAACCGGGCCCGGTCCAGCGCGCACGCCTCGCGCCGCATCCCGCCGTCGCGCACCCGGAACACCCGGTCCAGCGCCACCCAGGAGTCCCGCCCGCTGCGGTCCCACGGCCCCGCGCCCAGCGGCACCCAGTCCCGGTCGTCGTCGTGGCCCTTGCTGGACAGCATCACCGTCAGCAGCGAACCGCCCGCCTCCCGCGCCACCACCAGCACCGGCCGGTCCTTGCCCCGCCCGTCGTTCTCCTCGTACGGCACCCACGTCCAGACGATCTCGCCCGGATCCGGGTCGCCGTCGTGGTCCGGCGCGTACTCGGTGCGCACCGGGCCCACGCCCTCGGCCCGGACCTCCACCGTGGCGTCCGGCCCGAACCGGCCCGGCTGCTCCTGCTGCTCGTTCAACTGATGCATGGCGGAAGGCTAGCGAGCGTCCGTGAACGGCGGGAAGGTCAGGTCGGGCGCAGTTCCCCGGGCACCGCCGCGTGCAGGGCCGCCGCGAAGGCCGCCACCGCCGGGTGTGCGGCGCCGCCGGAGCGGAAGGCGGTGCGGGTGCGCCGGTACAGCGGCAGCCGGGTCAGCACCACGCCCGGCGGGCAGCGTCCGATGCCCAGGTGCGGCACCAGCGCCACCCCCTGGCCCACCGCGACCAGGGCCAGCTGGGAGGCGAAGTCGTCCACCCGGTGGCGCACCCGCGGGCCGAACCCGGCGGACTGGCACACCCGTTGGACCATCGTGTGGCAGAGCGTCCCCGGCGGGGAGGTGATCCACGGGCTGTCCCGGTGCCCGGCCAGGGTGCCCGCCGAGCGGGCCGCCAGGTACAGCGGCTCGGCGAACACCGGGTCGGTCAGCGCGATCCCGTCCTCCGGCTCGCCCGGCACCAGGTCGTACTCGTGCACCAGCGCCACGTCCAGCTCGCCCGCCCGCAGCGCCGCCGCCACCGCCGCCGGGTCCACCTCGCTGACCATCGCCTCCAGCTCCGGGTGCCGGGAGGCCAGTTCGGCCAGCGCCGCGGGCACCAGGGCGCGCACCGCGGACGGGTAGGCGCCGATCCGCAGCGGCCCGGCCGGGCCCGTCCGGGCGCGCGCCAGCTCGGCGCCCGCCCGCTCCAGCAGCTCCAGCACCGCCTCGGTGTGCCGCACCAGGTTCCGCCCCGCCGGGGTCAGCGCCACCCGCCGCCCGGACCGCTCCAGCAGCGGCACCCCCGCCTCCCGCTCCAGCACCGACAACTGCTGGGACACCGCCGAAGGGCTGAACGACAACGCCTCCGCGACCGCCGCGATCGTCCCCAGGTGGGCCAGTTCGCGCAGCAACCGCAGCCTTCGCACATCGAGCATCGGCCCAGCTTACGAGAAGCATCACCAATGTGAACTGGACCTGCACGGTCGCCGCCCGGCAGGCTTCCCGCATGGAACTCCACGGCATCCACGTCCCGCTGGTCACGCCCTTCACCGCCGACGGCGCCCTCGCCCTCGACGCCCTCGAACGGCTCGCCCACGACAGCCTGGAAGCCGGAGCGGCCGGCCTGGTCGCCCTCGGCACCACCGGCGAACCCGGCTCGCTGACCGACGCCGAACAGGACGCGGTGATCGAGGTCTGCCGCCGCGCCACCGACGCCCACGGCGCCGTCCTCACCGTCGGCGCCGGCCACGGCGGCACCGCCCGCACCGCCGCGGCGCTCACCGCCCTGGACGGCCGGGCCGACGCCGCGCTGGTCGCCGTCCCCGCCTTCGTCCGCCCCGGCGAGGCCGGGGTGCTCGCCCACTTCCGGGCGCTGGCCGCGACCAGCCCGCTGCCGCTGATGATCTACCACATCCCGTACCGCACCGGGCAGCCGCTCGGCGCCGCCGCCCTGCTGGACCTGCTCGCGCTGCCCGCCGTCGCCGGGATCAAGTACGCGCCCGGCGGCATCGACGAGGAGACCGTGGCACTGCTGGCCGCCGGACCGCGCGGCGTACTGGCCGGCGACGACCTGTTCGCCTCCCCGCTGCTGGCCCTCGGCGCCGACGGCGGCGTACTGGCCTCCGCGCACCTGGAGACCGCCCGCTTCGTCGCCCTGCACCGGGCCTGGCAGGACGGCGACGCCGCGCACGCCCGCAAGCTCGGCGCCGAACTCGCCGGGCTCTCCCGGTCCGTCTTCGCCGGGCCCAACCCGACCGCGCTGAAGGCCCTGCTGCACCGGGCCGGCCGGATCCCGAGCCCCGCGGTGCGGCTGCCGCTGCTCGCGCACGACCTCGGGGGCGAGTGAGGGGACGGCCGCGGGGACGGCCTCGGGGGTGAGTGAGGGGACGAGCGAGGGGGGCCGGAACGCGCGCAGGATTTCCGGTGGGGAAGGCCCGGCGCAGGAGGGATTTCCGTCCCGGACGGCAAGCGTTCACGCTTTGGGACACCCCCACCGAAACCCGCTCTGACAAGGCATGATGGGCCGGGACAACCGGCCCAACCGGTAGCAGGAGGAGAGACGGATGAAGATCGGCATCGTAGGTGCCACCGGTCAGGTCGGCGGCGTGGTCCGCGAGATCCTGGCGGAGCGGGACTTCCCGGTGGAGCAGTTGCGGCTGTTCGCCTCGGCCCGCTCGGCGGGGCGCACCCTGCCCTGGAAGGACACCGAGGTCACCGTCGAGGACGCCGCCACGGCCGACTACAGCGGCCTGGACATCGTGATCTTCTCGGCGGGCGGCGCCACCTCCAAGGAGCTGGCCCCCAAGGTCGCCGCCGCCGGAGCCGTCGTCATCGACAACTCCTCCGCCTGGCGCCGCGACCCCGACGTCCCGCTGGTCGTCTCCGAGGTCAACCCCGAGGCGATCGCGAACCGCCCCAAGGGCATCATCGCCAACCCGAACTGCACCACCATGGCCGCGATGCCCGTGCTGCGCCCGCTGCACGAGGAGTCCGAGCTGGTCACCCTGGTGGTCTCCACCTACCAGGCGGTCTCCGGCTCCGGCCTGGCCGGCGTCTCCGAGCTGTACGAGCAGGCGTGCCAGGTCTCCGAGAAGGCCGACCAGCTCGCCTTCGACGGCGGCGCCGTCGAGTACCCGGAGCCCGGCGTCTACCGGCGCCCGATCGCCTTCAACGTCGTCCCGCTCGCCGGGTCGGTCGTCGACGACGGCAGCAACGAGACCGACGAGGAGCAGAAGCTCCGCCACGAGAGCCGCAAGATCCTCGGCATCCCCGACCTCAAGGTCTCCGGTACCTGCGTCCGCGTCCCGGTCTTCACCGGCCACTCGCTGCAGGTCAACGCCCGCTTCGCCCGTCCGCTCAGCCCCGAGCGCGCCACCGAGCTGCTGACCGGCGCCCCCGGCGTCGTGCTCACCGACATCCCGACCCCGCTGCAGGCCGCGGGCCAGGACCCGAGCTACGTCGGCCGGATCCGCGTCGACGAGACCGCCGAGCACGGCCTGTCGCTCTTCCTGTCCAACGACAACCTGCGCAAGGGCGCGGCGCTCAACGCCGTGCAGATCGCCGAGCTGGTCGCGGCCGAGGTGCGCGGCTGACCGC
>NZ_JBHUWH010000310.1:0-9730 GCF_042670125.1 Kitasatospora sp. NPDC057198
GTGCTGGTCCTCGTCCGAGGTGCAGGAGGAGACCTCCACCCGGCTGCCGTCGGCCCGCAGGGTGTAGACCCGGATGGTCAACTTCGCGGCCGGGGACGGGTATTGCTGATCAGGCATGGTGCATGTACCTCACAGATGACGGCGATCGGAGGGATGCGCTTTCGCGTTGATCCCTGACAACCAGTGAAGGGGGCGGAAGGCTCGGGAACCAGAGCGGAAAGCTCTCAGTAATCAGGCATAATCAGGGCGTCGTCGGGTCCGACCTCGGCATTCTGGGTGGAGAGGGGGCGAGTGTGGCGGGACGGCGGAAGCGCTTGGCCGAGCGCCGCAAGGCACTCGGCTACAGCCAGGAGACGATGGCTGCCGCACTCGGAGTGGCCACCAGCACGTACGGGCGCTGGGAAGGAGGCAAGACCGACCCCCAGACGTACGCCTATCCCAAGCTCGCACGCCTGCTGCGGATCAGCCGGCCGGAGTTGGTCGATCTCCTGGCGAGGGACGGTGAGCCCCGGTTCGTCCCAGCGGGCTGCGCCGTTCCCGAGCCTACGGGTGACACTGATGACATGAGACGCCGTGACGTTCTGAGCCTGCTTGCCGTGACCGGCTCGCTCATCAGCCTTCCCCGGTTCGACAGCTCGGTCCTGCGGCGATCAGAGGTTGATGAGCTGGTGGCGAACGGGCCTGACTTGAACAGCCAGCTCTGGCGGGTGTTCGCCCTCTCTGAGCCAAAGTCTGCGGTCCTGCCGGTGGTCCACCATCAGCTCAGCAGGCTGGTCTCCGGCCTGGAACGGAGTTTGACGGAACATCAGCGACAGTCGCTCTGCGCGCAGGCGGGAGATCTCTACCAGTTGGTTGGCGAGGTGTTCTTCGACTCGAGCCAGTACGTGGAAGCCGCCCACTGCTACACCTTGGCGGCCAACGCCGGTCGCGAGGCGGGCGACTTCGACATGTGGGCCTGTGCACTGGTCAGGCACAGCTTCGTCGAGCTCTACGAGCGCCGGTTCAAGACGGCGGCACCCGTGCTCGCCGCCGCCGCGCAGATCGCTGAACGGGGTGACCCTCAAATGTCCACACGACACTGGGTGGCGGCCGTCCGGGCGGAGACGTACGCGGGCCTCGGCGATTCGGACGGCTGTGAGCGTGCCCTCGCCGAGGCCGAACAGGTGCATGACCTCTCCGGGAGGGCGCACAACGGCGGGTGGTTGCGGTTCGACGGCAGCCGCTTGGCCGAGGAACGCGGGACGTGCTACCTGGCGCTCGGCAAGCCGGACGCGGCGGAGGAAGCGCTGACGTCCGCGCTGGAGCAGGGGCTCTCTCCCCGCCGTCGAGGAGCCGTGCTGGCCGAACTCGCCGCGCTGGGCGCCGAACGGGGTGACCTCGATCAGGTGCTTCACTACAGTCGACAGGCGATCACCTTCGTGGACCGGACGGGCTCGGGGTACATCGGCAAGAAACTGGCAGGCATCCGGCCCCGGCTCGCCCCGCTGGCGGGTGACTCGCGGGCGGTGGAGCTGGACCACTGGATCTCGGCGCTGTCGGGCGCCGTCTGACGAGGGAGCACGGACATGAGCGAGGGCGGGCGGATCTTCCGCGAGGCGTGGATCGCGGGTGTGCGCAGGCACTTTCCGGGGGAGCCGAAGCCGGGGTACGTCGCGCCCTGGGAGGAGACGCCGGAGTGGGAGCGGGAGTGTGCGGCGGCCGTGTTCGGGCAGGTGCGGGACTTCGTCGTGGTGAGTGGCGGGCGGACGTCGAAGCTGAGCCGTGAGCAGAAGGGGCGGTTCGTGGCGGTGTGCTGGGTCGCGCAGATCCACAAGCACATCGAGGACCCGAAGCCGGGGTACGTCGCGGACTGGGACGAGCTGCCGAAGTGGCAGCAGGAGACGGACGCGGACATCTTCGAGGCCGTCGAACGGCACCTCTGACGGCGGTGCTTCCCGTGCGCCGGGCTCGCGGGGTGCCCTCGGCGACGGTGCACCCGATGAAGAGGGCCGGCGAGCCCGGCGACGGGCACGACTCCGAGCCGAACTGGTACGACGACTTCGACACCGCCGAGGCCCGGACGAACCCCTCGATCGTGAACGCCCCCGACTGCGTGGCGACCCCGACCCGCAACGGCCCGCACCCCGGCCGCCCCCGGCACCCCGGCCTCGGTCACCCTCGTACCTCCACGGGCCACCTGCTTCGAGGCCAGTGCCCTGTGTCCGGTGTTCTGTGTCCTGTGCGGACCTACCACGACGGCGCCCGGCTGACCTTCGTCCTCGGCGGTGCGCTCACGGACGCCGATCCCCTCGGGGCGCACCGGTGCGCGGCGCCGGGGGCCTCCGGGTCAGTCGGGGGTGCGGGTCAGCCAGGCGCCGACGGTCGGTAGTGCTCCGGGGCCGCTGTCGGCGGTCACGGTGGCGGCGAGGTCGGCGATGGTGACGGCGGCCAGGGAGGCGCGCCAGGCGGCGTCGGCGGCGCCCATCACCCGGGCGATGGGGCACGGTCCGGTGCACTGCTCGGGCGGGGTGCCCAGCGGACCGCGCTGGCGGATCTCGGTGCAGGTGAAGGCGGGGTTCGCCCCGTCGACGGCCTGGACCACGTCCAGCACGGATATCTCGGCGGGCTCCCTGGTGAGGACGTAGCCGCCGGTCTTGCCCTGTACCGAGTGGACCAGGCCCGCGCGGGACAGTGCCTGGAGCTGCTTGGCCAGGTAGCTGGGCGACACGTCGTGCAGGGTGGCCAGTCGGGCGGCCGGGACCGGGTCCGCGGCCGCGGTCAGCACCACGCAGCAGTGCAGCGCCCACTCGACGCCACCCGACAGTTTCATTCCGCCTCCATTTGACTCGGACAGAGGATATCCGAGTATATTCTCGGATAGAAGTTGTCCGAGTTTGGGTCGGGCGTCCGCGCCCGGCCCGCGAAGGAAGGCACCCCATGAAGATCACCGTCATCGGCACCGGCCTGATCGGATCCCAGCTCGCCGACGAGCTCACCGGCCGCGGCCACGAGGTGGTGACCGCCTCGCTCTCCTCCGGCGTCGACCTGCTCACCGGGGCCGGACTCGACCAGGCCCTCGCCGGCGCGGAGGTGGCCGTCAACGTCACCAACTCGCCCACCTTCGACGAGCAGTCGATCGCGTTCTTCCGCACCACGGTCGGCAACCTGCTGGCCGCGGGCGAGCGGGCGGGCGTGCGCCACCAGGTCGCGCTCTCCATCGTCGGCGTCGACCTCGTCCCGGCGCTCGACTACTACCGCGCCAAGACGCTCCAGGAAGAACTGCTGCGCGGTGGCCCGACCCCCTACTCGATCGTGCGCGCCACCCAGTTCTTCGAGTTCATGGAGCCGACCATGTCCTGGACCTCGGACGAGAGCGCCGTACGCCTGCCCGCCACCCCGATCCAGCCGATCGCCAGCGCCGACGTCGTCGCCGCCCTCGCCGACGTGGCCGCCGGCACGCCGCTCGACGGCACCCTGGACGTCGCCGGACCCGACCGGTTCACGCTCGACGAGGTCGGCCGCCTCACCCTGGCCGCCCGCGGGGACCAGCGCCCCGTCCTCGTCGACGACCGGGCCGGCCTGTTCGCCGCCGTCCCCGGCGACGTCCTCACCCCCGGCCCCGGTGCCCGCCTGGCCTCCACCCGTTACCGGGACTGGCTCGCTGCGGCCCGCTGACCGCAGGGCCGGGCCGGGCGGTCAGCCGGAGCGGTGGTAGACGGTGTCGGCGAGGTCCGGGCGGTCGAAGGCGGCGGCGTTGGTGAGGTGGCCGTCGAACGAGCCCGCCTTCGTCACCGATTCGCCGCGGCGGAAGACGAGTTGGAGTCCGTGCTCGGGCTCCCAGGCGCACTCGCACTCCACGGAGACGTACACCTGCCGGTCGCCGTGGGCGTCCTCCCGCTGGACGGTCACCTCGTCCCCGGGCCGGACGTGGGACCAGACGTCGTCCGGGTCGGTGACGGTCACGGGGACCGCGTCGTCGCCCAGCGCGGCCCGCACGTCCAGGTAGTACTGGAAGACCGGCGCCGACGCGGCCCGCAGGGCCGACTCGTCGAGCTCCAGGAACGTGCGGACGGCCGTCTCGAAGTCGGCCTCCGCGTGGTCGTCGCCGTAGCCGAGGACGACGAACCGGCAGCGGGCGCCGCCGAGGACGGGGACGGGGAGCGGCGGGCTCACGTGCTCGCCGGAGTCGGCGTCGGCGGTCACGGGGCCGAGCCCGGGGATCTCCATGGGCGGCACTCTACGGTCCGCCGGACCCGGGGCTACCGCAGGGCGGCGACGACCAGGCCCTCGACGGCCCCGGGCGGGACTTCGCCGCCGTTCACCAGCCCGTCGAAGACCAGTCCGTCGACGCAGGAGAGCAGGACGCGGCTGCGGGCCTCGACGTCCGCGTCCGGCACGCCGTGCGCGGTGAGGAAGCGGCGGACGGCCTCCCGGCCGGCGTTCTCGCGGGGGACGAGGATCTCGCGGAGTTCCGGGTCGCGCACGCTCTCGACGGTGCAGGCGTAGCGGGCGAGCGAGCGGCGGCGGCCCTCGCCGGTGAGGCGGTGCCGGGTGAGCAGGGTGATGCCGTCCACCAGGTCCCCGGTGCTGCGGGGGGCGGGCAACTGCTCGGCCAGGTGCTGGAGTTCGGCCTGGTCGAGTTCGACCAGGCGGGTGACGAGCGCGGTGAGCAGGGCGGACCGGGTGCGGAAGTACGCGGAGGTGCTGCCGGGCGGCAGGCCCGCGGCGCGGTCGACCGCGCGGTGGGTCAGGCCGCGGACGCCCTCGTCGGCGAGCACGTCGAGGGCCGCGTCCGCGAGGAGGGTGCGCCGGTTCGATGCCACGGGTCCCTTTCTACACCTGTAGGGCGTCCGCTAGGGTTTTCTCTACAGGTGTAGAAGCACGGGGGGTTCGACATGGGCGGCACCGCGGTCGTGGTGGGCGGCGGCATCGGCGGACTGGCCGCCGCGATCGGCCTGCACCGCATCGGCTGGCAGGTCACGGTCGTCGAACGCGCGCCGGTCCTCGACGACGCGGGGGCGGGCATCTCGCTGGCCGCCAACGGCCTCCGGGCGCTGGACGAACTCGGCGTCGGCGCCGCGGTGCGGGCGGCCTCGCGCGGCCAGTACGACGGCGGCACCCGCACCCCCGACGGCCGGTGGCTGGCCCGGCTGGACGGCGCGGCCCTGGAGGCCGCGGTGGGCACCCCGATCACCGGCATCCCCCGCGCCACCCTGCACCGGCTGCTGCGCGAGGCACTGCCCGCCGACCGCCTGCTGACCGGCACGGCGGCCGACGACGTCCGGCAGGACGGGCCCGCGCGGGCCCGGGTGGTCTGCGGCGGCACCGTCCTGGACGCCGACCTGGTGGTCGCCGCCGACGGCATCGGCAGCCGCGTCCGCAGCGGCCTCTTCCCGGCCCACCCCGGCCCCGTCCACAGCGGGTCGACGGTGCTGCGCGCCATCACCGAGCACCCGGTCGACCTGCGCACCGACTTCGAACTGACCTGGGGGCGCGGCGCCGAGTTCGGGCACATCGCCTTCGCCGACGGGCGGGCCGAATGGCACGCCGTCCTCACCCTGCCCGCCCGGACGCGCTTCGCCGACCCGCTCGCCGAACTGCGCCGCCGCTTCCACGGCTGGCACGAGCCGATCCCGGCCCTGCTCGCCGCGACCCGCCCCGAGGCCGTGCTCCACCACGACGTCGACGAACTCCGCACCCCGCTGCCCGCCTTCACCGCCGGCCGGATCGCCCTGCTCGGCGACGCGGCGCACGCGATGACCCCGAACCTCGGCCAGGGCGCCTGCCAGGCCCTGGAGGACGCGGTCACCCTGGCCGCCGCCCTCGCCGCCGCGCCCACCGTCGAAGCCGCCCTCGCCCGCTACGACGCCGAGCGCCGCCCGCGCAGCCGGTCCGTCGCCCGTGCGGCCCGGCAGGCCGGCCGGATGGGCCACCAGCTCGCCCACCCCCTCGCCGTCGCCCTGCGCAACACCGCGATGCGCCTGACCCCCTCCCGCGCCGCCGTCCGCGTGCTCCTGCGCCACCACGCCTGGATCCCGCCCCGCCTGGGCTGACCCCGCCCCGGCCGGCGCCGGTGGCTTCGGTCGCGTCGGTCGCGCCGGTCGTACCGCGGGGGCGGGGCGGGGGCGGGGTGGGCTCAGTGCGGGATGGCGGCGATGAGTTCGGCGGCGCCGGCCCGCTTGAGGGTCAGGGCGACGGAGGTGCCGAGGTCCTCGGGGGAGAGCGGGCCGGCCCATTCGTGGGCCTTCAGGACGCGCTTGCCGTCGGGGGTGAAGACGTGGCCGCGCAGCGAGAGGGTGCCGTCGGCCTCGGCCCTGGCGTGGCCGGCGATGGGGGAGTTGCAGTGGCCCTGGAGGACGTGCAGGAACATGCGTTCGGCGGCGGCCTCGCGCCAGGTGTCGTGGTGGCCGAGGCCGGAGACGGTGTCGATGGTGCGGGTGTCGTCCTCGCGGCACTGGAGGGCGAGGATGCCGGCGCCGATCGGCGGGCACATCGCCTCGACGGTGAGGACCTCGCTGATCCGGTCGGCGGCACCGATCCGCTCCAGGCCGGAGACGGCCAGCAGCAGCGCGTCGGCCTGGCCGGCGTCCAGTTTGGCGAGCCGGCCGTTGGCGTTGCCGCGGATCGGCACGGTCTCCAGGTGCGGGTGGGAGACCGCGAGTTGGGCGATCCGGCGGACGGAGGAGGTGCCGATCCGGGAGCCGGGCGGGAGCTGGTCGAGGGTCAGGCCGCCGGGGTGGACCAGGGCGTCGCGGATGTCGTCGCGCCGCAGGTGGGCGGCGAAGGTGGTGCCGGCCGGCAGCGGGCGGTCGGCGGGGACGTCCTTCAGGCAGTGCACGGCGAGGTCGGCCGCGCCGTCCAGCAGGGCCTGGTCGACCTCCTTGGTGAAGGCGCCCTTGCCGCCGAGCGCGGCCAGGTCGCCCGGCCAGCGGTCGCCGGAGGTGGTGACGGGCACCACCTCGGTCCGGATCCCCGGGTGGAGCGCGGCCAGTTCGGCGCGGACGCGTTCCACCTGGGCCAGTGCCATCGGCGAGGAGCGGGAGACGATGCGGACCAACTCGGTTGCGGGCATGACGAGATGATAGGCCGCCATACACGGGGCGCCGGTGCGGGACCGGCCGGGCGGCCGGCGCGTGTTCCGGCGTACTAGCGTGGGCCGGGTGATCGTATGGCTGAACGGAACCCACGGCGCGGGCAAGACGACGACCGCCGCGCACGTGCAGCGGCTGCTGCCGGACTCCCGGGTGCTGGACGCCGAGAAGGTCGGCGAGACGCTGATGGACATCAGGCCGGGGCTGCCCGGGACGGACAACTTCCAGCACTGGCCGCCGTGGCGGCCGCTGGTGGTGGAGACGGCCCGCCGGGTGCTCGAGTACGCGGGCGGCACGCTGGTGATGCCGATGACCGTCCTGGTCGAGGAGTACTGGCGGGAGATCGGCGGGGGCCTGGCCCGGTACGGGATCCCGGTGCGGCACTTCGTGCTGCACGCCGACCGGGAGACCCTGCGGCGGCGGATCGCGCAGGACACCGTCACCGGCTCCGACTCCCCGTTCCGGCTCAGGTACCTGGACCCGTACGCGGAGGCGGCCCGCGACTGGCTGCACGCCGAGGCCGAGGTGGTCGACACCACGCACCTCACGCCCGAGCAGGCCGCCGGGCGGATCGTGGCCGCGCTGAACGCCGAACGCTGAGCGGGAGGGGAGCGGCGGAGGGCGCCGGCGGCGGGTGGCCGTCGGCGCCCTCCGGGGCGGTCGCGCGGGCGCGGGTCAGGCGCGGACCAGGCCCTTGCCGGCGGCGGACGCGGCGTCCAGGGCCTGGGTGTGGTACTCGGCGGCCAGGTCGCGCAGGCTCTCCATCGCCGGGTTCACGGCGGCCAGGGTCAGCTCGCGGCGGATCGTGGTGAGGTCGGCGCCCCAGACGTCGCGCAGGATGCGCTCCAGGTACGGGGTGGCGTGGTCCCAGCCCTCGCGCGGGGTGCCGGGGGCGAAGCCGCCGCCGAGCGAGACGATCAGCACGACCGGCTTGTCCTTGAGCAGTTCGGTGGTCGGGCCGGCGCTCGCGATGACCAGGTCGACCCAGGTCTTGAAGTGCTGGGAGACGCCCCAGTTGTAGAGCGGTACGGCGATGACCGCGGCATCGGCGGCGCGCAGTTCCCCGGCGAGCTCGGCGCCGAGCGCGGCGGCGGCCTGCTGCTCGGGGGTGCGCTGGTCCTCGGGGGTGAAGCTGCCGAGCACGGCGGCGGCCCAGGCGTCGCCGGGCAGCGGCTCGGTGCCCAGGTTGCGGCGGGTGACGGTGCCGCCGGGGTGGGCGGCGGTCCACTCGGCCTCGGCGGCGTCGGCGAGCTCGGCGCTGGCCGAGGTGCCGGGCAGGATGCTGGCGTCCAGGCGGAACAGGGTCATGGCAGTACTCCTCGCTTCGCGCCCCGCCGGAAGGGCGGTGGGCGCGGGTGGGGACGGGCGGACAGGGCGAAGCGGAGATGCGGGCACCGGGTGCCGCCCTCGACGTAAGCGGACTTTACCCCGTTTCACTCGCCAGGTAAATTGGCACCCATGGACAGCCCCCTGGTCCCCTTCGGCCGACCCCCCACCGAACGCGCGGACGCGGCCCGCAACCGCGAGGTGCTGCTCTGCACCGCCCGCGCGATGATCGCCGAACTCGGGGCGGACAACGTCACCATGGACGGGCTCGCCGAACGCGCCGGGCTGGGCAAGGGCACCGTGTTCCGCCGCTTCGGCACCCGGGCCGGGATCTTCCGCGCCCTGCTCGACGCCGAGGAGCGGCGCTTCCAGTGCGAGGTGCTGTCCGGGCCGCCCCCGCTCGGCCCCGGCGGGGACCCGGTGGACCGGCTGATCGCCTACGGCCGCGCCCGCACCCGCTTCCTGCTGGAGCGCCACGAGATCGCCCGCGCCTCGTTCGAGCGCAAGGGCCCCGTCCCGCCCGCGGTCGGCCCGAACTTCTCCGGCCCGCACATCCGGATGCTGCTCGCCCAGGCCGCCCTGGGCCTGCCCGACCCGGACACCCTCTCGCTCCAGCTCGCCAGCGCCCTGGAGGGCCCCGCGCTGCTCTTCCTGGTCGCCGACCTCCCCCCGGAGGGCCGGTCCGCCGGGTGCGGCCAGGACGACCTGGGCACCCTGCTCGCGGACGGCTGGCAGACCCTGGTCGAACGGATCGCCCGCCGCTGAGGGCCCCGGCCGACACCCGTGACGCCGGGCCGGGGGCGGGCGTCGGCGGCCGGACGTCAGAGGCCGGACGTCACCCAGATCATCTTGCGGCCGGTCTCGGCGGGGGCGATCGGCGCCTCCTCGTCGATCCGGTCCAGGGCGTAGCCGAGCTTGCGCGGGACGGCGGCGCTGGCCGCGTTCGCCTCGTCGCAGTGGATCTCGGCGCGGGTGATCCCGGGCAGCGCCAGCGCCGCGTCCGTCAGCGCGCGGGCGGCGGCGGTGGCCAGGCCGCGGCCGGTGTGCTCGCGGTGCACCCAGTAGCCGATCTCCAGCGCGCCGGGGCCGATCCGGCCGTGCAGGCCGAAGGCGCCGACGACCGCGGCCGGGTCGGCGTCCAGGACGAGCAGGTACATGAAGTCGGTGCCCTCGTCCCAGACCTGCTCGCCGCGCACCGACACCTGCTCGCTCTCCGCGAGCGTCGGCGCGTGCTGCGCCCAGGGCATCCACGGGCTGAGGTGGGCGAGGTTGGCGACCACCGCGGCGTTCAGCGCGGCGGCGTCCGCCGACCGGCGGCGGCGCAGGTGCGCGCT
>NZ_JBHUWH010000311.1:0-9711 GCF_042670125.1 Kitasatospora sp. NPDC057198
TGCGCGATCTGGCACAACCGAACCACCGGCCGACCCGTCACCCGCTCCCTGATCGCCTACGACCACTGACCGACTTCGGAACTACTCGTCTAGCCCTCGTCGAACCGTTCGGCGAGGATCTCCACGGTGCTCGGCCCCGTGACGGTCAGCCACCACAGTGCGCAGCGGTTGTCGTGGTGCTCCAGCAGGTGCCGGGCCTCCTCCGGCCAGGGCCCGTTCTGCGGCAGCTCCCGCACCAGCACCTCGTCCACGAAGTCGCCGTCCGGATCGGCGAAGCACACCCGGGCGTGCAGGACGCCCTCGAAGCGCAGGACCGCACCGGCGCCCTCCGTGCCCAGTTCGACGACGGCCGTGCTCGGCCGCAGGTCGGTCCGGACGGCGACGGAGACCAACCAGCAGAACCGGCCGCGAAGTTGTTCGAGGCTCACGGCCGGAACACTAGGCCATGTCCGGCCGCCCCGCTCGGACCACCGCCTTTCGCGGGGCCGCCGCCCTCCGCGCGGGGCGCCGCCGCCCTCCGCGCAGGGTGCCGTCGAAAAGGAGGTGCGCGCCCCGGCCGGGGCGGCCAGAATCGCCCGCGATGAGTGACACTCCCGCCGGGCGGCTGCTCGCCGCCGTCGAGCCCCTCGCCCACGCCGAGCGACTGCGCACCGTCGCCCGCGCCGCGCACGCCCTCGCTGCCAGCGGCGAACTGCCATCTCTGACAGCCGAGTTGGCGCAAGGCGGCCGCTACGAACGACGGCTCGCCGCCCTCGCCGCGCTGACCGGCCGGCACACCCCGTACCTGACCGCGCGGCTGACCGACCCGGACGCCGTGGTGCGGCGGTACGCGCACCGGGCGATCCGCCGACTGCCGGTGCCGGACGAGGCGGTGGAGCGGGCCGTGGCGGACGCGCCGACCGCCGTCCGGGCCGAACTGGTCACGGCCGTGCTCCGCTCCGGGCGCGGTGCGCTCGCCGAACGGCTGGCCGCGGCGCTCAGCCGCAGCCACGGCCCGCGCGCCGCCGCCCGGCTGCTGCCGCTCTGCTCGGCCGCCTTCGTGGCCGCCGAACTCCCCGCGTACGCCCACGCGGTGGACTTCTCCGCCGCGCTCGGCGACCGCCACCCGCAGGCCGTCCTGGACGTTTTCGAAATGGGGCCCGGCGACCGGAGCGCCTGGTCCCGGCACGTCCCCGCGCTGGCCGCGGCCGCCCGGCACCTGCCGCTGCGGGTGCTCGACCTGCTGGAACGGCGCACCGGCGGTCCGTCGCTGCCGAAGCCCGTGCGCGACCGGCTCGCCGACCTGGCCGCCGCCGACCCCACCCGCACCGTCCGGCTGCTGCTCGCCACCGGACACAGCCACCGCGACCCGGCGCCGCGCCCCGCCGCCGCCCGCCGACTGGCTGCCGCCGACCCGGCCGCGCTGGCCGACCTGGTCGCCCACCGGCCCGGCTACGGCAAGGCGCTGCTGCGCGCCCTGCCGCCCGTCCGCCGCCCCGCCCTGTCCGACACCCTGTACGCCGACCCCTACCGCCGGGACTGGGCCTACGTGGAGGCGCTCGCCCTGCTGCCCGCCGCCGACCGGTACCCGCGGGTCCGGGCCGAGATCCACCGCCTGCGCCGCGACCGGGACGACGACCTCGCCGACTGGCTGGCCGCACCCGGCCCCCTGCCCACCTCGACACCGGCCGACCTGCTGGGCCTGGTCGCCCTGCTCCCGCCCGCCGAGGCCCGGCCCCGGCTGCTCGCCGAGACCCGGCTCCCCGAGTCCGACGAACGGTCGTACGGCTGGGAGGAGTTGATCCGCAACGCCGCCCGCTCCGGAGACCCGGCGGCGGTGTCGGAGCTGCTGCCGACGCTCGCCCGCCGCCTGCGCAACGAGCAGGACCCGGTCCGCCGGGACTCGCTGTTTGCCCTCCCCGAGCTGGCCCCCGTCCTGCACGACGGGCACGCCGCCGACCTGCACCGCCTCACCGAGGACGCCCTCACCGCCCGCGACTGCTCCGCACACACCCGGGCCGGCCTCGCCGACACGGCCGTCGCCGTGCTGGCCCACCACCCGTCCGGCACCGCCCTGGCCGCCTGGGCGACCCGCGTCCTGGAACGCACCGGCGCGGCCCGGCTCACCCTGCCGCGCGGCCGCGAACGTGCCGTCCTCGAGGCGCTGCGCCCGCTCCTGCACGACTCGGCCGCCACCCCGGACGCCGCCCTGCTGCTCACCGTCGCCGACGTGCTCGGCCCGCGCGCCCGGCGCGTCCTCGCCGAACCGCTCACCGGCGTCCTGCGCACCGGCACCGAGGAGGCCCGGCGCCGCGCCCTCGACCACCTGGCGCCCCTCGACCCCGCCACCGCGCTCGACCTGCTCGCCCACGACCCGTCCGCCGCCCGCTCGGCCCCCGTCCGCGCCGTGCTCACCGCCGTCCGCACCGACCTGCTGGCCCTCCTGCCGGGAGACCTCACCGCGGCCGACACCGCCACCGCCGACCGCTGGACACCCTGGCAACAGCAGGACGCCGTACGCAGGTCGGCCGGCACCGCCGCCGACCCGGACCGCCCCGCCGAGCAGCGGGCCGCCGCCCTGCGCGCCGCCGCCCCGCTCGGCGACGCCGGCACCGCGCTGCTGCGCCGCTGGGCCGCCGACCCGGACACCGTCCTGGCCGAGACCGCCCTCGCCGCGCTCCCGCACACCGTCGACCCGGCCGCCGTGCTGCCCGACCTGCTCGCCCTGGCCGGCCACGACCGGGCCCGGACCGCCCTGTACGCCGCCGACCGCCCGGCCCGGCACACCCCCGCCGCCGTGCTCGCCCCGGCCCTGTACGCGATCGCCCTCGGCACCGGCACGGCCAAGGTCACCAGCCGCAAGCAGGCCGTCCGGCTGGCCGCCCGCCACCTCCCCGCCGCGGCCGCCGCCGAACTGCTGCTCGCCGCCCACCTGGCCCCCGACCAGCACGCCGACGTCCGCGGCGCCGCCACCGCCGAGACCGCCGACCGGATCGGCGACACCCGCGCCGACGAGGCCGCGGCCGCCACCGGCGCGCGCTGGGCCCTGCTCGCCGACACCGCCGAACGCGGCAGCACCCTCCAGCGCCTGCGCGTCCTCGCCCCCGAGCCGGACCGCCTGCCGCCCGCCGACCGCCCCCGCTACGCCGCCCTGGTGGTCCGGATGCTCGACCTGGGCGACACCACCGCCGAGCACACCGCCCGCGGCCGCCTGGTCGGACTGGCCGAGTACGCCCCCGACGCGGTGGCCGGCCTGGCCCGGACCGTCCTCGCCCCGGAGGACCCGGACGACCCGGAGCAGCCGAACCGCTGGAAGTCCGCCGCCCGCAGCCTGGCCGCCATCGCCCTCGGCACCGCCCCGCACCCGGCCGGCGGCTGCGCCCCCGGCAGCGTCCTGGCCGACCTGCTGACCACGCTGACCGGGGCCGTCCGGGCGGACGAGGACCGGGACGGGCACGAGGACCGGGACGGACACGGGGACCGGGACGGGTACGAGGACCGGGACGGGCACGGGCACGGGCACGGGCACGGGGGCGAGGCCGCCCGGGATCGGCTGGACGAACTGCTGGACCGGCTGGGCGGCCAATGGGGCGACCGGGACCTCCCGGAGGTCCGCCGGGCCGCCGCCGCGATCCTGCTGCCCGTCCCCGCCCTGCGCGCCCGGGCCGCCCGGCTGCTGCTCACCACCGTGGCGGTGACCGACCCGGGGCTCGGCGACCACCTCCTCGCGGTGGCCGCCCTGCTGCCCGACCGCCCGGCCCTGGCCGCCGAGCTCGCGGCCACCCTGGGCCGTTCGGTGGGCAGCTCCCTCCCCACCGACGCCCCGGCGCTGGCCGCCGCCCGCCGGCTCGCCGCCGAAGGCACCCTGGCCGCCGGCCTGTTCGCCGTCGCCCTGACCGGCGCGGGCGGCGTCGCCCACTGGCCCGAGCCCTGGCGCGCCCTGCTGCGCGAGCTGCGCCGCCACCCCGCCCCCGACGTCCGCGACCGGGCGCACGCCGTCCGCCCGCCCCGCCCCGCCGCTCAGTAGGCGCGGCCCGGCCAGTGCGGGTCGCGCCACCGCTCGGGCTCGCTCAGGCCGAGCAGGCGCACCCGGTGCAGCAGGTCGTCCGGCGCCCCGTGGGCCCGCAGGCGGGCGGGGGCGTGGCAGGTCAGCCAGGCGGAGAGCTCGGCGGCCAGGGCGTCCTCCCGGTCGGAGTGCCGGATCAGCGACCAGGGGAGCGCGTCGGAGAGCAGGTCGTAGGTCCAGACGTCGACGGCCGCCGCGAGGCCGCGGTCGGCCGACGGGTGGTCCAGGGCCGCCCAGGCGTCCAGCCAGGGCGCGAGCTCCCCGGAGGCTTGGACGCACATCCCCAGGGTCCGGTCCACCTCCCGGGCGTCACCGGGGACGAGCAGGTCGCGGATCCACAGCGCGTGCAGGAACCCGCCGACCGCGGCGGCCTGTTCGGCTGGCCAGCGCGGCCAGTCCGCGCGGGCGAGGGCCCAGCCGATGTCCTCCCGGTCACCGGAGGAGTCGGAGCCGCGGTCGGCCAGTTCCGCCGCGAGCTGCGGCAGGACGCGGCGCAGCACCGCGCCGGGGTCGTTCCACTTGCCCTGCCGCCAGGTCCGCCGCAGCAGGTCGGCGTCGAGCGGCGCGTCCGGGGTCCTGAGCAGGGCGAGGTCGGCGGGGCCGCCCCAGTGGCACTCGCAGTTGTGCTCGTCGGGGTGCACGGTGGCGCCCCGCAGGGCGGCGGCGAGGCGGTGCAGGGCGGCGTCGAGGCGGCCCTGCGCGGCTCGGACGTACGGGTCGGTCATGGCGGCTGCGCCTTCGGGTACTCCGCCGGGCGGGGCCGGGCGAAGAGCGCGACGCTACCGGTCGGGCGCCGTCGGCCGTCACCCGGGGTGCCGCCCCGAATGGCCGTCCGCAGCGCGGGCAGGTGCACTGGGAGCACAGGACCGCCAGCACCCGGGAGAGCGCCATGCGTTGGGGAACCGCAGCCGCCGTCGCGGCCGCCGCAGCAGGAACCGGAACGGCGGCCTTCCTGCTGCTGGGCCGGAAGGTGTCCGACCGGGTGGTGCGGCCGGGCACGGCGCAGGTGCTGTCGGCGCCCGCGCCGGTGAAGGTGCACGCGCTCGGGCCGGGCCGGGTGGTGCTGACCTCGACGCCGGACACCCGCCGGCCCGGGACGTACGCGCTGGAGTGGGGCGAGGACGGCCACGCGGTGGTCGGCGGGGTGCTGGAGCAGGGTGCGGACCGGGTCGCCCGGCGGCTGGAGCGCGCCGACGGCGGGACGCTGGCGGTCGGCACCGAGGTCCGGGTGACGCCCCGGGTGCTGCTCGGCGACCCGCGCACCGCGCTCGGCCTGGACTACACCGAGGTCGCGGTGGCGAGCGAGCTGGGCAGCCTGCCGGCCTGGCGCACCGCGGGGATCCGCGGCACCTGGGTGCTGCTGGTGCACGGTCCGGGCACCGGCCGCGAGCAGGCGCTGGCGGTGCTGCCGCTGCTACACGCGCTGCGGCTGCCCACGCTGACGCTCAGCTACCGCGGCGACCGGGACGCGCCGGCCCCGCCGGACGGCCTGGGCCACTTCGGCGAGACCGAGTGGCAGGACGTCGACGTGGCGGTCCGGTACGCGCTGTCCCAGGGCGCCGGGCAGGTCGTGCTGTACGGCTGGTCGGTCGGCGCGACGATCGTGCTGCACGCCGCGGCCCGCTCCACCTGGCGGGACCGGATCGCCGGGGTGGTGCTGGACTCCCCGGTGCTGGACTGGTCCGAGACCGTCCGCCGGGAGACCGCGCGGGCCTGGTCGTCCCCGGCGCTGGGCGAGCTCGGCGCGCTCTCCGCGCAGGGCCGCACCGGCGTGGACCTCGCCGGCTTCGCCCGGATCGCCTCCGGCGCCGACCTGCCCGCGCCCGCGCTGCTGCTCCAGGGCACCGACGACCGGGTGGCGCCGTGGAGCGCCGCCCGGGGCCTGGCCGAGGGCCGCGACGACCTGGTGAGCCTGCACCCGGTGCCGCACGGCGAGCACGCCGCGCTGTGGAACGCCGATCCGGCCGGGTACACCGAGGCGCTGCGCCGCTTCCTGACCCCGCTGCTGTGAACCCCCGGGTGCCGGGACGGGGAACCGGAGCGCCGGGGCGCGGGGAACCGGAGCGCCGGGTACCGCGTCTCCGTCTCGGAGCGGTCACAATATCCGCCATGTCCACGTCGAAAAGCGGAAGGATTCGTCCCGTTTCGCGGTGACTCGTCCCCCCGTCGTTCGACCCGTTCGGACGACGGGGCGAGACGGCCCGGCAGTCGATGTGACAGAAGGCCCGTACAAGGGGAAGACTGCACGGCGTGACGTCTCGGAACCCGCGCGACCGTGATGCCCCGCACCCGCCCCACCGCACCGGTGCGACGGTGACCCGTCTGCCCGGCACGGCGGCCGTCGGTCGTGCGGAGGGCACACCCCCCGCCGCCGCCAACCGCCGCCGGGTCCCCGCGAAGCCGGGGCGCGGCCGGGTGCCCGTCCCGGAGGGCTTCCCGGCCCCCGCCGAACTCGCCCCGCTGGCCCGCCGGATGCTCGCCGACGCCGTCCGGGTCGCCCGCTGGGCCGGCGAGCTCTCCGAGGTCGACAAGCGCGGCGAACTCCTCCCCGAGGACGCCCGCGCCGCCGGCCGCGCCCTGGCGATGACCGTCGGCGCCGCCGCCAACGCCTGGGGCCAGGCCCTGCTGGTCGGCCTGGTCGAGCTCCGCGACGGCGGCGCCGGGCCCGGCTGGCGGCTGCACGCCTGGGAGCACGACGACGAGGCGGTGGTCCGCGGCTGGTCCGCGCTGTTCGACGCCTGGACGCTGCTCGCCCCCGTCCCGCCCGCCGCGCTGCGCGGGGTCTTCGCCCAGCTGGCCGGCCAGGCCGTCGACCAGGCCCCCCAGCTGCTGTCCTTCCTGCACCTGGTGGACGGCCCGGTCGCCGACAGCGAACTGCTCGAACTGCTGCGCCGCGGCCTCGACGAGCGCCGCCTCGGCCCCAGCTCCGGCACCTTCCCGCTGTCGCCCGTCCCGCACGCCGCGTTCGCGGTCTCCGCCGTCCGCGGCACCTGCCGCGAACCGCAGATCGACACCCCGCACTCGCCCGCCGACGTCGCCGCCGTCCTCGACTGGATGCTCGACGGCCTGGCCGCCGTCGGCGCGCTCGGCCGCCGCGACGAGGCCGCCGAGCTCTCCCCGCTCGGCCACTGGGCCGTCCGGGCCAAGCTGGAGGAGATCTGCACCGTCGCGCAGACCGCCGCCGGCCACATCGAGCAGAGCGCCGAGGAACTGCTCAGCGCCTGCGCCGACTACAGCCCCGGCCCGGCCCGCGCCGAGTACCGCGCCTGGGTCGCCGCCCGCCCCGCCGACCGCGCCGTCGCCGAACTGCTGGAGGCCGCCCGCGGCGAGGACGCGCTGGTGCGCGGCCTGGCCTTCGAGGCGCTGCGGGTGGTGGCCGGCTCCACCGCCGAGCAGGGCGTGCGCGGCGCCGTGGACGAGCCCGTCCTGCGCCCCTACGCGCTGCTCTGGCTGGCCGAACAGCTGGACGAGGACGGGGTGTCCCCGGCCGACGTGCTGGGCGCGGAGGACGCCGCCTGGCTGTGGGTGGACACCGCCGCCGCCGTCCTCGACCACGGCGAGACCGCGCTGCTGGTCGGCCACGTCGAGGGCGCCTCGGCCGGCGAGCCGGTGCGGCTGTTCAACCGCGCCCGCCAGTCCGGCCACCCGCGCGCCGCGAGCGTGCTCACCGCCGTCGCCTCCGTCCACCCCGACCCGGCGGTGGCTCGCGCCGCCCGCCGCAGCGCCTTCTCCGTCCACGACGGCGGCGCCTGAGCGGCGGGCAGCGCCCGCGCACACGAAGAAGCCGCCCTCCCGGAGAACTTCCCGGGAGGGCGGCTTTCTCGTCGCGTACAGCTCGGGGCTAGCCCCGGTTCTCGGCCCGACGGGCCCGCACCACGCCGACCTTCTCGCCGACCTTGCGGCGGATGACCAGCAGCGGCGCCATCGCGGCCAGCGCGATCTGGGCGACCGCACCGATGTGCATCAGGGTGTCGCCGCCGGGCAGGCCCGCCGCCCAGGAGGCGAGGCAGCCGATGGAGACCACGATCCAGGCCAGCGTCGCGGTGGCGAGCAGGCCCTGCGGCTTCGGGTACTCGATCCGGCTGACCATCAGGTAGGCCACGCCGAAGATCATCAGCAGGCCGGGGACGAACGGCGGGTCGAGCAGCACGATGGCCAGCACGGTCATCGCGCCCATCGGGCAGGGCATGCCCTGGAAGATCCCGGGCCGCATCTTGACCGCCGAGAAGCGGGCCAGGCGCAGCACCACGGCGAGCAGCACGGTCAGCGCGATGAACGCCGAGAGCTGCTGGTTGGTGCCGGGGGAGACCAGGCCCCAGACCGCGACGAAGTAGGCCGGCGCGATGCCGAAGCTGATCAGGTCGGCCAGGTTGTCGAGCTCGGCGCCGAGCGCGGAGGAGCGCAGCTTGCGCGCCACCAGGCCGTCGAAGAGGTCGCACATGGAGCCGACCAGCAGCAGCGTCACCGCGGTGGCGGCGCTGGACTTGACCGGCACGCCGGACTCGTTGGTCAGGTGCGGCATGAGGATCCCGGTGGTGATCGAGTAGATCGCCAGGAAGCCGCAGACGGCGTTGCCCAGGGTGAGGAAGTCGGCGGTGGACAGGTGCTGCGGGGAGCGGGGGGCGCGCAGTTCGCGGTCCCGGGCCCAGCGGCGACGGCGGAAGTCGGTCGACTCCTCGCCGTCGAGTTCCATGAGGGTTTCCGGATCAGTCACGGTCAAGGCGAGTCACCCCGGCGGTGGTCTTCTGGCCGACCGTGACGCCGACCTCGACGCCCGCCGGCAGGTAGGTGTCGACGCGGGAGCCGAAGCGGATCAGGCCGACCCGCTCGCCCTGCTCGACCTTGGTGCCGGCGTCCATGTAGGGGACGATGCGACGGGCCACAGCACCCGCGATCTGCACCATCTCGATGTCGCCGAGCTCGGTGTCGAAGTGCCACACGACGCGCTCGTTGCGGTCGCTGTCCTTGTTGAACGCCGGGACGTACCCGCCGGCGATGTGCTCGACGGACGTCACGGTGCCGGCCAGCGGCGCGCGGTTGACGTGGACGTTGAGCGGGCTCATGAAGACCGCGACCCGGGTGCGGCCGTCCGGCCACTCGTCGATGGACTGGACCACGCCGTCGGCCGGGGAGATGACACGGCCGGCGCCGATCTCGCGCTCCGGGTCGCGGAAGAACCACAGCATGCCAGCGCTCAGGGCGCAGGCGGGCACGGCCGCCAGGGCCCACTTGCCGGAACGCCGGGTGAGGGCGGTCGTCACGGCGGCGGTGGCCAGCGTGGGGACGAACCAGGGGGTGGCACCGCGCGCGATGGTCACGCGGGGACGCCGACCCTCGGGTCCGGGACCCTGGGCGGAGGTGTGAGGGGACGGGCTGATGGGCATCGAGGACCTTTAGTCGCGGCCCCGCGCGGAGACACTGAATGGCCCCTGGACGGGGGCCACCGCGGGGATCGAGTTGTTTGGACGGCTGCTGTCCGGGTGGATGCTATCGGGACCTGCCGGTATCTGGGCAAGCCGCCTGCTAGCCGGACTACGCCTGCCTACGGAGTCGAGCACCTGCTATGCATACGACCGTAACCGGAGCGGGGGCGGTTCCCCAAGAGGTCCGGTGTCACGGGTGATTCACGTCTCAGTGACGGCGGAGTGACACGCGGTGCGCGGAGG
>NZ_JBHUWH010000312.1:0-9692 GCF_042670125.1 Kitasatospora sp. NPDC057198
ATCATGACACTCACCACCGACAAGTCGCTCCGCCCATCCCGGAGAGCGGGATTTCGTGACTCAGCGTCACCATTCACAGAAGTTGGACCAGAACCAGAACTCACCGACAGTCGTTCTTGGTTCTCACCTACGCAGCCACCCACCGGTAGCCGGCCGGGCCGGCCGCCCCCGCAAACGCCCCGACACCCTGCTCGGCGACAAGGGCTACGACAGCAACCCCAACCGCCGACAACTGCGCAAGCGCCGGATCCTGCCGGTCATCTCTCGCCGCAGCGGGCCCGACATCATCGGCCTCGGCAAGCTCCGCTACGTCGTCGAGCTGGCCTTCGCCCAACTCCACCAGTTCAAGCGCCTCGCCGTCCGCCGGGAGAGACGCCTCGGCCTCCACAACGCCTTCGTCTCACTGGCCTGCACACTCATCTGCCGGCGTCGTCCCAACCGACGGATACCGTGACGCTGTTGCGAGTTCGTACTGGAAGGGCATGTCCATGGGTCTCCCCGGCTGGATCGGCGATGTCTTCGAGGCCAGGAGGAGGGAGTTCGTCGAAAGTCCGGACGACGAGGGGATCTTCGGCCCTCCGATCCTACGTGGCGGGGCGACGGAAGAGGACATCACGCGACTTCGGGCGAGGTTCTCCCAGCCGTTGGAGGAGCACTACGTCGAGTTCCTGCGGTGCTCGGACGGGATGGAGAACTTCGCGTTGGGGAGACCCATCTACGGCAGTCGTGACTGGCTGAGCGGCCGGGCGGCGGAGGAGTCCGAGGAGTTCCTTCAGGTCTTGAAAAACATCCTCCGGCTGGACGTCGGGATCCCCGGCGGAACGGAGGTCATCCCGATCTCCATGGAGGAGGACCGGACATCGGGAGTCTTCATGATCCCGCCCGGTGACGGGCGGGGCAGGATCTTCTGGCTCTCGCACGGGGACCTCTGCTTCTACTCCGACCTACGGCAGCTCTTCCGTTGGGCGGTGTCCTTCGACCCGAGTGAAATCAACTGGACGCCGTAACCGCACATCGCCTTCGGGTGGGCGCCGCACCAGCCACGGCGCCGCCGCGGCGTCCTGGACGGCCCCCTCGGGGCGGTGACGGCCATCTGACGTGAGTGTCTGCATACCTCCAACCCCACCCCGATGCCATCAACAGCAATGAATCGTCGCACTCACCGCAGCCTGCTGGCGCACAAGATCTTGTTACAAGCTCGTAGGTCGTCTTCCACGGGCCGAACCGCTCGGGCAGGTCCCACCACCGCCCACAACGCCTGTCACCGACCGGGCGGGCACGGCAACGGCGAGGACGACCCGGACACCGTGCTGTCTGCCAAGTCCCGCCTCCGGCAAGGTCCCTGGGCGGACAGGGACCATTGCGTCGAGAAGCTGCGCGGTGCCGCCGTCAGGTGGCGAGCGGGCCCCGGACCTGCACCGTGCGGATGGGGTCGGCGAATCGGCAGAGTCGGCCAGGAGCAGCGGTGGACTCCGTAGTTGAAGGGAGGGCAGGCAGTCCTGTCCGTCGTGGTCGCCTTCGTGCCGCACGACGGGTTTCCGCAGGACGGCCCCGAACCACGCGGGGAGGTGGTGCATCGCGTGGCGCCGGCCATCGACGGATGGTTACCGGCCGGGGGTTGCGGGGCTGTCGAGCCCACCGGTGCGGACGGCGGTCACGAAGGCGGACCAGGCGGTGGCGGGGAAGAGCAGGGCCGGGCCGTGCGGGTCCTTGGAGTCGCGGACGGGGACGGTGCCGGGGAAGTCGTCCGAGACCTCGACGCAGTTCCCGCCGTTGGCGCTGTGGGAGCTCTTGCGCCACACGATGCTATGCCGCTCGTCCATGTTCAAAGCCTCTCCGTACCCTTCGAATGAATTCGATACTCGCGGCCTGGGATAGCGCCTCACCCTGGAGGTAATCGTACTCACTGATCCACTCGTCCAGTGTCTCCAGATCCCGTTCGAGGTAGCCACGCTTTTGAGTCTCGCCGTAGCCGATGACTGACCTGTTCGGCATGGTCAGCAACACGACCGGAAGAGTGAACGACCTGGCCTCGGGAACCGAGAACGGTGTCACCTGGATCCTGAAGCGGGGGTGGGCGGCCATGGCCTCCAAGTGGCGAAGCTGGGCCACCATGACGTCCAGGCCACCGACCGGGCGCCGCAACGCTGCCTCGTCGATTATCGCGTGGTAGAACGGCGCCGGGGTTCGCTCCAGGACCCGCTGCCTCTGGAACAGTGCCTCGGTTCGCTCATCGGCCTGTTCTTGAGTCGCCACGCCTCGTCGTACGGGGCCTGCTTGATAGGCGCGCTCGTAATCGTGTGTCCGGAGCAAGCTCGGAATGATGCTGACCTCGAACACCCGGATCGTCGTCGCCTTCGCCTCGTTGCGCACCAGCTCCGGGAAGCCTTCGAACAGGGCCTGCTGACTTGCCGCGATCCGCCCCCTGACGAACTGCTCGCCTGAACCAAACGCCCTGTCAAGAGCGGTTGCAACCTGTTGACTTGGTTTCCTCCGGCCGTGCTCCACCGCCGAGATGTACGACGACGTGCAGCCGACCAGTGACGCCAGGTGTTCCTGCGTCCACTCCCGCTGCTCCCTTGACGTGCGGAGTAGCGCTCCGATCCCGTCCGCCGGGGACGTCTCGGGGTCAAGTTCCCTCTTGTTCACGGTGATTCGACCTACCAAACAAACCGCTGGAGACAAGTTGAACAGTCTCGAAGCCTAGAGGACAGTGGGCGCTCCCGGTAGCCATCGGGTCACGGAGCGGAACCGCCCCGTGCTGCGCCGGTCACCGCCCATCGTGGTCGGGGCGGGTGGGAACGGTGGCTGCGGAGGTGATCCGTCACTCCGACGGGCGAGCGCGCGGAGTGGGCGGGCCGCGCGAGGGCGCGTTCTGGGGTGCGAGGGAGAGGAGCGGTGTCATGTCTGATCGCCAATACACAAGCCGGGCCGCGAAGTTGACGATCCGGGTCTACCGGGTGCGGTCCGACGGGGCCCGGGTGGAGGTCTCCTCCTGCGCCTCGGACGAGGACCGGGACCTGCCGCTGGTCTCGGCGCTGACCTGGCCGGCCTGCGCGTGCCCGCGCTGCGCCGCCGCTGTTGCCGAAGTGGCCTGAACGCACCATGAAGGGAGTACAAGTGCTTTACACCGGACAGCCGTTGGTGGCCGTCGACGTCCTGCAGGGGTTCCTGCGCGGTGGGTTCACCGACTCCGAACGGGCATCGGACTCGCTGGAGCGGGCCTTCCGTGCCGCCCGTCTCGACCCGCCGCCCGGCCTCTCGCCGGTCTACCGGCCCGATGTCCCGCCGGAGAGGGCCGGTCTCGCGCTGGGGTACGCGGGGCTGCCGTGGGCGCAGCGGCTCGCCGAGGCGCTGGTCGAACTCGCGGTGCTGCGCGGCGAGTTCCCCGCTCCGGTCCGCGTGGCGTCGCCGCAGGAACTGGGTCTCGAGGCCCGTACCGCGCTGGGGGCCGCCTCGTGAGCGGTGGCACGGTGCGGCAGCGTGCCCGGGAGATCGCCGAGCAGCTCGCCGGGGCGGGCGGCGCGGAGGCCCGGCTGACTGTCGTCCCGGACGGCTACCGCGTCGAGTTGACCATCGTCCGCCCCGCCGACGGCGCGAGCGACGGGCCCGACGACCACCGGGCCGTACTCAAGGCTCTTGCGCTCGGCGACCGTTGGGGCCACACCTACTCCCCGCCTTCCCGCAACGGCGGCACCGCCCGCGAGACGGTCTGGAGCGAAGTGCATCACAACCCCTCGGGACAGAAGGGCAGTTGAGCCGCCGACCTCGAGGTCCGAGCCCGTCGCTGTCGGGCAGGATCGGGCCGGGCCGGGATCGAGGGTGTCCGGTGTCCTGTTCGGCGACCGGGGTGCGGCAGTTGCACCGACCGCCGCCGACTGCGCACACGCCGTCGAGGGGTCAGCTCACCCCGGCGAGTCTCAGCGCGGCCGTGGCGCCGGCGGCGGCGAGGACGACGACGAGGAAGGGTGCCTTGCGCCAGGCGAGCAGGCCGCCCACCAGTACGCCGAGCGGGCGGGCGACGCCGGCGAAGCCGTGGCCCTCGGTGAGGGTCGCGGTGGCGGTCAGCGCGGCGAGCAGGACGACGGTGGACGCCTCCAGCAGCTTCTCCACCCGTGGCGGGAAGGTGACTCTGGCGCGCAGGGCCGGGCCGGAGAGTCGGAGCAGGAAGGTGCCCCCCGCGAGTGCCAGCATCGCGGCGAGGATCGGTGCGGTGCTTCTCATCGAGCGGTTCCTTCGGACGGGGCTTCAGGCGGGGTTGCGGGCGGGGTCGCGATCGGGGTGAGGAGCGGGAGGGCCGCCAGTGCGAGCAGTACGGGGAGCCCCGGGGGGAGGAAGAGGGTGCCGGCCAGTGCCAGGACGGCTCCGGCCAGGGCGGTGCGCCGGAGCCGGCGGTCCTTCAGGGCGGGCACGATCAGCGCCGCGATCACCGCGGGGAACATGGCGTCCAGACCCAGCGTGCCGGTGTCGCGGACGACGCCGCCCAGCAGTGCCCCCAGTGCGGCGCCGGCCGGCCAGCAGAGCAGGATGCCCAGGCCGCAGGCCCAGTACGCGGCCCGCTTGCGGGGGAGGCCGTCCTGGGCGAGGGCGAAGACCACCGTCTCGTCGTTCATCAGGTGCGCCCCGAGCAGTCCGCGCCAGCCGCGGCCGAGCACGTCGGGGACCGCCAGTCCGAACGGCAGGTGGCGGGCGTTGACCAGCAGTGCGGCCAGCAGTGCGGCGATCGGGCTGCCGCCGGCGGCGACGATCCCGACGAACAGGAACTCCGAGGAGGCGGCGAGCACGAGCGCGCCCGTCAGCACCGGGAACCACCGGGGGAAGCCCGAGGTGACCGCGATCGCGCCGTACGAGACCCCGATGACTCCGACCGCCAGGCACACCAGCGCGAGGTCGCGCCACCGGCCGCGGTCGAGTGTTCTCCACATCGAACGCATGGAGTTTATAATGAACAGCACCGAGATGTTCGTCAAGGCGAACAAGTGACCATTGGAGCGAACACGTTGCCCGATCCCGACCCCTCGCTCAAGCCGCCGCTCGAATCGATCGCCGTGTCGCTCCGGGCGGAGCGCGTCCGCGCCGGGCTCTCCCTCACCGAGGTCGCCCGCCGGGCCGGAATCGCCAAGTCCACGCTCTCCCAGCTGGAGTCCGGGGCCGGGAACCCGAGCCTGGAAACGCTGTGGGCGCTCTGCGTGGTGCTGGAGATCCCGTTCTCCAGGCTGCTGGCCGCGCCCAGGCCGCAGGTCCAGGTGATCCGCGCCGGGGAGGGGCCCGCCGTCTTCTCCGCCGAGACCGACTACCGGGCTACCCTGCTGGCCGCCTCTCCGCCCGGGGCCCGGCGGGACGTCTACGGCATCGCCGCCGAACCCGGCGCCGGGCGCTCCTCGGCCCCGCACCTGCCCGGGGTCGTGGAGCACGTGGTGCTCAGCAGCGGCCGGGCGCTGGTCGGCACCGCCGACGAACCGGTGGAACTGCACCCCGGCGACTACATCGCCTACCCGGCCGACGTCCCGCACGTCTTCGAGGCCCTGGAGCCCGGCACCCGCGCGGTCCTGGTGTCCGAGCATCACTGACCCGGCCGGAGCCCGTCGGTCGCCCCCGCCCGGCCGGAGCCCGTCAGTCGGTGGTCGCCGGGTCCGGTGTGCGGCGGCCGCCGTACGAGGCGACCAGGGCGTCGGCGACGGTCTCGGCGTCGGCCTGGGCGGCCTCGGCCGGGTACTCCGGCAGCAGGTCGTCCCAGACGGGCAGCCAGGAGCCGAACAGTTGGACCTGGCCGGCCGGGCGGGCGAAGAACCAGAGGTGCAGGTGGGCGGCGCCGTCGCCGAGCCGGTAGACGTGGGCGCGGGCCACGTGCGGCAGGGCCTGGACCTGGCGCACGACGTGGGTGGTGAGCAGGCCCATCTCGGCGGCCAGCTCGTCGGGGAGTTCCGCCAGGTCGTAGTGGTCGCGGGGGTACAGCATCAGGGCCAGCGGCACGCCGACGCCGGCGACCCGGTCGAGCCGCCAGTGGTCGGTGAACCACACGCCCCGGTCGCGGGCCGCGCACATCCCGCAGTCCGCCGGGTCCTCGCCGTGGCGCGGCGGTTCGGGCAGCACCGGCGGGCGCAGCGGCGAGACGCGGAGCCCCTCCGGTTCGAACGGGCTGACCTCCCAGCTGGTCATCCGGGCGAGCGGGAGCCGGAGTTCGCCGTCGGCGGCCGCTCGGGCGTGGTCGTAGAACTCGTCAGGTGTCAGAGCCATGATCGGAAGACTAGTGCTCCGGGGGCCGGGCCCCGTTCACGAGTTCGGGTGCGGGTACGGGTGCGGGCGTGGGTACGGGTGCGGGCGCGGACTCGGGTACGGGGTCGGGGCTCGCCGCGGCGCGGGCGGCCAGCACCCGCGTGCGGCCCCAGTCGGCCAGCGGGCCCAGCGCCCCGTTGAGCCGGGCACCGTCCTCCGTCAGCGAGTACTCGACGCGCGGCGGCACCTCGTCGTACGACCTGCGGTGCACGATGCCGTCCGCCTCCAACTCGCGCAGGTGGGCGGCGAGCACCTTCTCGGTCACCCCGGGCAGCATCCGCCGGAGTTCGCCGAACCGGCGGTGCGGGCGCTCGTGCAGGGCCCAGAGGATCAGCACCTTCCACTTGCCGCCGATCACCTCCAGCGCCGTGTCGATCCCGCAGATGTGCCCGTCCGGCGTGCCCGGACGATTGACGGTCGTCATCGCGTCCTCCCCTGACCTGCTCGCTCACCCCGGGGTAACCACCCACTCCGAAGTGCGTACTTGATCACTTCCGCTGCGGCGACCAGCCTAATCGCCATGACACACAAGGCCGTTGAGCACACCACCGAGAACCCCGCCGAAGCCGCCGACCACACCGCCGCCCCCGCCGCCGGGAGCACCCCGAAGACCCCGCTCACCCTGCTCGGCCTCGGCGCGATGGGCACCGCGCTCGGCCGGGCCTGGCTCGCCGCCGGACACCCGCTGACCGTCTGGAACTGCACCGCCGCCCGCACCGGGGCCCTCGCGGCCGAAGGCGCGACGGTCGCCGCGAGCGCCGCCGAGGCGGTCGCCGCCAACGGCCTGGTGGTCCTCTGCCTGCTGGACGACGACTCGGTCGAACAGACCCTGGCCGACGCCGACTTGACCGGACGGGACGTGGTGAACCTGGTCACCGGCACCCCCGGCCAGGCCCGCGACCGGGCCGCCTGGGCCGCCGCCCGCGGCGCCCGCTACCTGGACGGCGGGATCATGGCCGTCCCGCCGATGATCGGCGTGCCGGAAGCCGGCGCCTACGTCTTCTACAGCGGCTCGGCCGAGCTCTTCGAACAGCACCGCGCCACCCTCGCCGCCCCGGCCGCCGTCCGCTGGGTCGGCGAGGACCCCGGGTACGCCGCACTGCACGACGTGGCGCTGCTCAGCGCCATGTACGGCATGTTCGCCGGCGCCGCGCACGCCTTCGCGCTGATCGGCGAGGAGGACGTCACGCCCTCCTCGCTCGCCCCGCTGCTCGCCGACTGGCTGGCCGCGATGGCCCCGGCCGTCCACCAGACCGCCGCCCAACTGGAGGCCGGCGACTACACGTTGGGCGTGGTCTCCAACCTGGGCATGCAGGTGGCCGGCGTGCCGACCTTCCTGCGCACCGCCGAGGAACAGCAGGTCAGCCCCGAACTGCTGTCCCCGTACTTCGAGTTGATGCGCCGACGGCTGGAGGTGGGCAGCGCCGGGGAGGACCTCGTCGGCGTGGTCGGCCTGCTGCGGCAGTGACCCCTCCCGGGCACGGCGGGCACGGAAGGACCGCCCCCGCCGCGCGGGTGCGCCCCAGTCGCTCTGACCGCATACGTTCGCCGGGTCGGCGTGGGCGGGCCCGGGGCCGGTTGGATGTCGCGAGACGTTCGGCTCGGGAGGGGCGCGATGGCGGAGCCGGTCAGGGTCCGCGGGTTCACGGACCAGGAGGGGCAGCAGTTGCAGAGGATCGTGCGCCGAGGCAGTACGAGCACGGTGCGGTACCGGCGGGCGATGATGCTGCCGGCCTCGGCCGGCGGCAACCGGGCCCCGGTCATCGTCCAGTTGGTGCAGGCGGTGCGACCCGCACATTCATCGCGCCCACGACCCGCGCGCCCAGCCGGGCCAGGGCATGCTGCGGAGCGTTCGCCGACCACTGGCCGGTGGCCGCGTACGAGCGCGCGCCGGCGACCACCGCCGAGGCGGCGACCAGGAGCACTGCCGCGAACGGGTGACGCACTCCTCGGCGCCGACGTGGATCCGGGAGCAGTCGCAACCGCTCCACCGGCGACGATCGGCGACGATCCCGCCGCACCGTCCATGACGGGCGACTTGATCAGGCGGGCGGTGGCAGACCGACGACGCATCGAAGCTCCGGTGGCTCAGGGCGACTTGGGAAGGTCACCCCGGTTCGACCGGAGCTTCGCTGCGTTCGTGACGGGCCGACCCGGAGTGCTCTCACGCCGCCGTGACCAGCGGACTCGTGCGTTGACGGGGACTTCGGAGCAGCCCTGCCCTGCCGGCCCGGCAGGCACCTCTCCGCGTCACATCCCCTCCCCGCGCCGGTCGCCGCCCGGGGGAATCCGGGCTCAGGGCGTCGTGGCCGGCGCGACCAGGATGCCCTCCAGGATCAGGTCGAGCGTGGTCAGCAGTTCGGCGGTCAGCTGGTCCGGGGCGCCGTCCGGCTGGCCGCACCAGCGGTAGAGGGTGCCCAGGTACAGGTCGCGCAGTGCGTTGCCGATCTGGCGCGCGGTGAACCGGTCGTCGAACTCGCCGCGCAGGATGCCCTCGGCGGCGATCCGGGCCAGCAGGTCCGCCAGGTACGGCGCCTCCATCAGCGGCCGTCCGGCCCGCACCCAGGCCATCAGCAGTGCGGCGGTCTGCTGCCGCTGGCCCTCGTTCATCCGGCCCAGCGCCGTCATGGAGTAGCGCAGTCGGCCGACCGCGGAGGCCGCCGTGTCGTGCTCGATGTCCAGGGTGGCCAGAAGCGCGTCGCGCCGCTTCTCGCCCCAGGCGCCGAGCAGGTCCTCCTTGCGCTGGAAGTAGTTGAAGAAGGTGCCTCGGGCGACGTCGGCCGCCTCGGCGATCTCGTCGATCGAGGTCTCGTTGTAGCCCTGTTCGGCGAAGAGGGTCATCGCGGCGTCGTAGAGCCGTTCCTTCACCTTGAGCTTGTTGCGCTCCCTTCGCCCCATGGGGGGTGCCGCCTGGTCCATGGCTGTGTCTGCAGGGCTCATCGGTACTCCGATCTGCGATCCCGCTCGACGGTTGACCGCGAAGGTTCCCCCGCGTCCCTTCTGGCTCGCGTCTCCGGGCATTATGTTGCACTACAGTTTAACTATGATGTGCAGTCGGAGTTAGTGTAGAGCGCATCTATTTGTGCAGCAGTTGAGCGGATCGTCAGTCGACGTTCGTCTCCCGTCGCCCCCGGAGCCTCGCGACGGGCGTCCGGACACACCGAACCCGCCGCCCACCAGCCCCGATGCGGGCCGGCCGGTCGGCAGGTTCGGCCGGTCGGGAAGGACTCGGCCGGGCTCGCGGCGGCGCTGGACGAGGGTGCCGGTGCCGCGGTGGGTCCGCGCCAGGGCCGGGGGCGGGCCGTGCCGGTCGGTGGTCCGGTGGGCGGCCGCCGGCGGGACACCGGCCAGCGGCGCCGACCAGCGGCGCCGGCCGGCGCATCGTCAGGTCCGTCCGGTAGTACAGCGCGACCGGC
>NZ_JBHUWH010000313.1:0-9639 GCF_042670125.1 Kitasatospora sp. NPDC057198
AACCCACCGAGGAGGAACTGCGGGACGTCGGCGGTCTCGCCGCGCAGCGGATCGACCGCGCCCGGCGGGCCCGCCAGGGGGTTTGAGACCGGCGGCCCCGGTCAGCCGCTGGGCATGGAGTTCACGACGGAGTACCTGGAACCGCTCCCCACCGCCGACCGCTGGTCGGCGGGCGGCGGGCCGCGACCGTCCGCGCCCTGGGTGGTGGCGCGGGACACGGGGGGTCGGCGGACGGCGGGGGACGGGAGCGGCGGGACGGCGGTGCTGCTCGACCAGGACGCCGTGCTGATCGAGGACGTCGCCTACAACGGCGACCCCGGCCGGGTCTACCCCCGCCCTGGCGCCCGCCGGGCGGTCGCCGAACTGCGGGAGATCGGCGTGCGGGTGGGAGTGCTCACCGCGCAGCCCGGGATCGCCCGCGGGGTCCTGACCCGGCGCCGGATCGAGATCGTCCAGCACCGGATCGAGGAACTGTTCGGCCCGTTCGACGTGTGGGCGGTCTGCCCGCACGGCCCGGCCGAACACTGCGGCTGCCGCGAGCCGGCCCCCGGGCTGGTCCTCGCCGCGACCCGGGCGCTGCGGGTGCCGCCGGCCCGCACCGTCGTCATCGGCGGCACCGGCGCCGGATTGGTCGCCGCGGCCGAGGCCGGCGCGCACGGCCTGCTCGTCCCCACCGCGCTCACCCGCCCCGGGGAGATCAGCGCGGCCGGCCGCCGCCGGGCGGCGGACCTGCCCGGAGCGGTACGGCTGGTGGTCGCGGGCGGAGTGGTGTGCTGAAAGGACGGGCAGGGCTGGCGAGTTGAGGGACCCGCGGGCCGAGGGGCCCGCGGGTTCCGGCGGTCCCGTCCGACGCCGTGCGGGCGGCAGCGGAGGGCGTCGAGTTCCAGCACCCCGGGACCACCGCGCCGGGGCCCGCGGGCCGGGGACAGCAGGCCGGGGACAGCAGGGGCGCTGGGGACAGCAGGGGCGCCGGGGCCGGAACGGGCGGTGGCGGACGGGGGATTGCGGCAACGCCCCCCGGGGTATGCGCGGGGCGCGGGCCCGCCGTCGTGGGCCCGGTGGGTCGTGGAGGAACAGGACAGGTGGGCGTCATGGACGGGCCGCACGGGTACCGGATCGCCGTTCCCGGACGGCCCGGGGGGCACGCGCCGCAGGTGATGGTGGTGGTGTACCGCTCCTCGGAGACCACCGAGGAGGGCCTGGCCGTGTACGCGGGAGCGGACGGGCTGCGGGTGACCGTGCACGGCTCGGTGGCCTGCTTCCTGGAGCCGTACCCGCCCGGCCTCGCCCACCCCTACGGCTACGCCTATCCGCTGGCCGCGGCCTGAGCGGCCTGAGACGTCCTGCCGGAGACGGGCCATACTGGCCGGATGGGCACGGAGACCGAGTCGTTCCGCACCGTCCCCGCCGAGGTGCGGCCCTACCTGGCGGAGCTGGTGCGCCGCACGCGCGCGGTGTGCGGCCCCCGGCTGACCGGAGTGGTCGCGGTCGGCTCCCTCGCGCTGGGCGACTACCGGCACGGCCGCAGCGACGTCGACGTCACGGTCCTGCTGGCGGGCCCGCCGCCCGCCGAGACCCTGCGGGAACTGGCCGAGGCCCTCGACCACCGGCGGCTGCCCTGCCCGGCGGCGGGCCTGGAACTCGTCGTCTACGCGGCGGACTTCGCCCGCGTCCCGTCCGGGGAGGCCGGCTACCTGCTGGACCTCAACACCGGCGCCCGACTGCCGGGCCGGGCCGCCCTCGACCCGGCCGGGGGGCCGTCGTTCTGGTACGTGATCGACCGCTCGGTGGCCCACCAGGACGGGATCGCGCTGTACGGCCCGCCCGCACCGGAGGTGATCGCGGATCCCCGGCCGGCGGACCTGTACGCCGCGATCCGGGCCTCGGTGCGCGAGCACGACGACGGCCAGGGGCACCTCGCCGACAACCGGGTCCTCAACGGCTGCCGCTCCGTGGTGTACTGCCGCACCGGCCGCTGGTTCGCCAAGCGCGACGCGGCCGGGCAGGTCGCCGCCGCGGAGGAGGAGTTCCGCCCGCTGATCGGGGCCGCGGTCCGCAGCTTCGAACGCCCCCGTGTCGGGGCGCTGTCCCTGCCCGGCCCGCAGGTCCGGGAGTTCCTCGGCTGGGTGCGGGCCCGGGTCGACGAGCGCGCCGCGGCGGTCGGCGCCTGACCGGCCGTTGCCGGGGCTGAGGCGGGGGTGGTGCCGGGCCGGGGACGGGGACGGGGCCGTTGCCGGGCCGGGGACGGGGCCAGGGGCGGGGTCAGGCCGCGGCGAAGGCGGTGACCAGGGCGCGGTCGAAGGCCGGCAGGTCGTCCGGCTTCCGGCTGGAGACCAGGGTGTTGGGGCCGTCGGTGCAGACCACCACCTCGCGGTCGACCCAGTGCGCGCCCGCGTTGGCCAGGTCGGTGCGCAGACTCGGCCAGGAGGTCATGGTGCGGTCGCGGACGACGTCGGCCTCGACCAGCGTCCACGGGCCGTGGCAGATCACCGCGACCGGCTTGCCGCGGCCGAAGAACCCGGCGACGAACTCCACGGCCCGCTGGTCGGTGCGCAGGAAGTCCGGGTTGGCGACGCCGCCGGGCAGCACCAGGGCGTCGAAGTCGGCGGCCGAGACGTCCGTGACGACCGCGTCCACCATGAACGGGTCGGCCCGGTCGAGGTGGTGGAACGCCCGGATCTCGCCCCGCTCGGTGGAGACCAGGCGCGGGGTGCCGCCGTGGTCCAGGACGGTCTGCCACGGCGAGGTCAGTTCGACCTGCTCGGTGCCCTCGGGCGCGACCAGGAACGCCACGGTCAGGCCGTCCAGCTCGGCCAGCCGGTCCGACTCGGCGGCGTCGGTGGTCTCGGTGGTGTCGGTGGTCTCGGTGGGGGTGTCGTTCACGGCGGTGCTCCGTTCTCCGGTCGTGGGGGCGTGCGGCGGATCCCCCGTGCGGGGCGTCTGGCCCGAACGGCGCCCGGCAAACCGGCGTGAAAGGTGCGGATCGGGCGGATGATCGGCATAGGGTGGAGGCCGGGCGGAGGAGGCGGTGGACGCGGTGGACGGTGAGCGGGCAGAGCTGGAGGCCACGGTCGACCGGCTGCGCACCGAGCTGGAGGGCGTGCGCACCGCGATGCGGACCCGGGCCGTGATCGAGCAGGCCAAGGGCGTCCTGGTCGAGCGGCTCGGCTGCGCGCCCGAGCGGGCCTTCGAGGAGCTGGTTCGCCGCTCCCAGGACGGGAACCGCAAGCTGGCGCTGGTCGCCGCCGAACTGGTCGCCGCCGCCGCTCCGCCCCCGGCCGCCCGCGAGACCCCGGCCATCGACGAAGCCCCGGCTGCGTCGGCCCCCGGCGTCGGACCGGCCCGCGCGCCGGAGGAGCTCGTGCGACCGGAGGACGGAGGCAGGGGCGAGGGTGGGGAGAGCGGGGACGAGGCTGTGCCGGCGTCCCGCTTCCACCTGGCCGCCGCCGCGCTCGCCGCCGCCACCGACCCCGACGAGGTCGCCGAGCAACTGCACCGGACGGCCCTCGGTCCGCTCGGCGCGCAGGCCCTCGTCCTCGCCGTGCGCGAACCGGACGGCGCGCTGCGGCTGATCGGCGCGTACGGGGTGACGGCGCAGCAGCTCAGCCAGTGGCAGCGCATCCCGCCGCTCACCCGGGTGCCGCTCACCGAGGCCGTCCGCACCGACCGCCCGGTGTGGGTCGGCGACCGGCGCGAGTTCGCGTCCCGCTACCCCGACCTGACCGGCGAGGACCTGGTGCCCGGCACCACCGTCTGCGCCCTCCCGCTGCACGCCGGGGGGCGGCTGCTCGGCGCGCTCAAGATCGGCTGGGCGGACCGCTACCACCCCGCCCCGGCCGTCACGGCGCACCTGGCCGCGCTCGCCGACCTCGCCGCCGACGCGCTGCTGCGGCTGCCCGACCCCCTGCCGGCCGCCGCCCCGTCCGCCGTCCCCGCCGCGGTCCCCGGCGGGCTGGACCCGGCCGGCGCCCCCTGGTTCCGGGCCGTGCTGGACGACCTGCTGGACCCGGTGCTGCTCCTGCGCACCGTCCGCGACCAGGACGGGAAGGTCACCGACCTACAGGTCGAGCACGCCAACGCCAGCACCGTCGACCTGGCCGGGCGGGACGCCGCCGACCTGCGCGGACGGCGGCTGACCGAGCTGTACCCGGGCATGGTCGCCTCCGGCACCCTCGACCGTCTGCGCACCGCCGCCGCCGACGGCATCCCCTACCGGGGCGAGGCCGAACGGTACGTCGAGACCGTCGCGGGCAGCACCCGCTCCAGCGCGATGACCGTGCGCGCCATCCCGTTCCAGGACGGCCTGCTGCTCACCTGGCGGGCCCACGACGAGCGCGACCGGCGGATCGCCCACCTCGCCCAGACCGGCCGGCTGGCCCGGGTCGGCACCTGGGAGTGGCGCCCCGGCGAACGCCGGATCACCTGCTCGGACGGCGTCCCGCAGCTCTTCGGCGCCCCCGCCGGCACCGAGGGCCTCGACCCGCGCGCCGCCCTGGACGCGGTCGTCCCCGCCGAGCGCGAAACCGTCCGGGCCGCCGCCCGCGCCCTGCTGGACGCCCGCGCCTCCGTCACCGCCGACTTCGCCGTCCGCGCCGCCGACGGACGGCGCGACCTGCGCGCCCTCGGCGAAGCCACCCGTGCCGACGACGGCCGCCTGCTCGCGCTCAGCGGTGTCGTCCAGGACGTCACCCCCTGGCGGCGCGCCGAACAGGCCCTCAACGACACCCGCGACCGCCTCGCCGACCAGCGCCGCCGCACCGAGGACGAGCAGCGCGCCGTCCGCGCCCTCCAGCAGGCCCTGATGCGCGCCCCCGCCGGCCGCCCCGTCCCCGGGCTCGACAGCGCCGCCCGCTACCTGCCCGCCGAACGCGACCGCAAGGTCGGCGGCGACTGGTACGACCTGCTCGACCTGCCCGACGGCACCGTCCTGCTCGCCGTCGGCGACGTCTCCGGACACGGCCTGGCCGCCGCCGCCGTGATGTCCCAACTCCGGTACGCACTACGGGGGATCGCCTACGACGGCGCCCCGCCCGGACAGCTCCTCGACCGGCTCGACCGGATGCTCTGCCACCAGCGCGCCGACCACATCGCCGCCGTCACCGTCGCCCGCCTCGACCCCCGCACCGGGCACCTCGCCTGGGCCCGGGCCGGCCAGCTGCCCCCCGTCCTGATCCACGACGGCACCGCCCGCACCCTCGACCCGCCGCCCGGCCTGGTCCTCGGCGTCACCCCCCACGCCCGCCGCCCCACCGCCGAACTCCACCTCGCCCCCGGCGACACCCTGCTGCTGCACACCGACGGCCTGGTCGAACGGCGCGGCGCCGGGAACGGGGGCGGAAGCGGGAACGGGGGTGGGAACGGAAGCGGGAACGGGAGCGGGGCGGACGCGGGTACCGCCCGGCTGCTGCGCGCCTGCACCGACTACCGGGCCGCCCCCGACCCGGCCGCGCTGGTCGACCACCTGCTGCGCCGCCTCGGCGGCCCCAACCCCTTCGACGACATCTGCCTGCTCGCCGTCCGCCGCCGCGACGCCTGAACCCCGCCCGGTTCCGGCACGTCCGGGGATCAGACCCGGCTGGAGTCGCCGAAGCGGAAGCGCCGGTGCATCCGCTCGCGCCAGGGCAGTTCGGGGGCCACCAGCTCGTCCGGCGGGGCCTGCGCCAGCGGGCCGGGGAGCGGCATGGCGGAGGCCGCCGCCTCGGTGGCCCTGATCTGGGCGCCCAGGGCGGTCAGGCGCACCGGGTCGACGTGCTCGCGCACCGCCGGGAACACCCGGGCCTCCTCCTCGCCGAAGTGCCCGGTGGCCGCCTCGACCAGCCGGGCCACCAGCCGGTCGAACTCCGCCGAGCCCGCCGCCGCTCCGCGCAGCTCCCGGACCAGGGCGCGCAGCGCGGCGTGCGACTGCAGGCCGTGGTCCACCGCGTCGTCCCCCGGCGGGTGGCCGGCGCGGGCGAGCGGGTACAGGTGCTCCTCCTCGGCCGTCAGGTGCCGCACCAGGGCGTCGGCGGTGACCGCCGCCAGCCGGCAGCGCCGCAGGTCGCCCAGCGGCAGTCCCGCGAGTTCGCTGAAGCGCACCCGCAGCACCTCGTGATCGGTCGTCAGTTGTTCCAGCAGGTCGGGCTCGGGTCGGGCCGCCATGTCCGCGCACCTCCTCGAATCGTCCGTCCCCTCCTCGGCGCGCGCCTGCCCATCGGCGCCGTGCGGAAACACCAGCCGGACCGGGCTGCGGACGGGGCGGGAACGGGGTCGGAGCGGGATTCACGGGGAGGGGGCTGCGGGCCGGGATCGCGGGTCGGGGTCACGGGCTGGGGACGCCGTCCGGCGGCCCGTTCCCGGGGTGCCCCGTCCGGGAGCCGTGACCGGGCGGGCGGGGCGGTCGCCTCACTCCTCGTCGCTGGCGATCTCGATGCAGGCCAGGTCGATCTGGTCGGCGAGTTGGCGGACCAACTCGGCGAGGGTGCCGGTGGTCGCCGGGTCGAGGCCGCTGTCGGCCTGGCCTGCCCACTCCTCCCACTCGCCGGGCAGTGCCCGCAGCAGTTCCACCACCTGGAGGGCCGGAATGGCCAGGCCACCCGACAGCCCGCAGATCACCGGAACACTGATTTGTCCCACGGAGCCCACCTCCTCCTGCGCTCGCGTACCGTTCGACGTCCTGCTCTCATCCGGGCGTCTGCCCGGAGTCCCCCGGGGGAAACGGTGGCGCGTCGCCGCGGGGGCGGGGGCGGCGGGCGCGGTGGCTGGTGTCGCACAGCGGGTAGCGGCGGCTGCGCCGACAGGTGCAGACCGCGACGACCGGGCGCTCGCAGTGCAGCACCGTGCCGTCCGGGAGCAGCAGGTCCACCGGGCCGTCGATCAGCAGCGGGCCGCGCTCGGTCAGCCGGACCCGGGGCGGCGGCGCTCCGGGTCCGGGCCCCAGCCCGGCGGGCGGCGCCGGGCCGCCCGGGTCAGTCGCGGACACCGCGGATCACCACCAACTCCTCGGTGCGGACGCCCGGTTCGATCAGCCCGGTGTGCTCGAACCAGCTCGCCCGAGCGGTCATCACCGGCCCGAACCCCTGCAACCGCCGGGCGGCCACGGACGTCCGCAGCCCGGCCGCGCGCAGCCGCCGCACGGTGGCGCCCGGGTCGGCCAGCGAGGACTGCACCAGCAGCAGCACCCCGCCCGGGGCGAGCAGCGGCGGCACCCGCCGGCACATCAGGTCCAGCAGCAGCCGCCCGTCCGGCCCGGCGTCCCAGGCTCGGGCCGGGCCGGACCTGGGCGGCGGCCCGGGGTGCGGGGAGGGCACGTACGGGGGGTTGCTCAGCACCAGGTCGTACCGGCTGCCGCCGGCGGGTGCGGTGAGGTCGCCGCGCCGCACCCGCAGCGGGAGGCGGTGCAGGTGGGCGTTCAGCCAGGCGGTGGCCAGCGCCAGCCGCGACAGGTCCACGGCGGTCACCCGGCAGCCGCGCCGGGCGGCGGCCAGGGCGAGCGCGCCGCTGCCGGTGCCGAGGTCCAGGCACCGTGCGCCGGGGCGCACCGGCTCCCGGCCGAGCACGTCCAGTAGCAGGTCGGTGTCCCCCTGGGCGGGGTACACGCCGGGCGGTCGTAGGAGCAGCATGGGTGCGCGTATGCCCTGCGGGCGGCCGGCGACACCTCGGGCAGGGCAGGGCAGGAGAGCGGGGCAGGAGGGCGCGGGGCGCGGGGGTCAGTCGGGGTGGGTGGTGCGGTGGGTGAGGTCGTCGACGACGGCGGAGAGGTGGCCGTGGCGGGCGAGGGCGGCACGCTGGCGGTCGGCGCCGCAGCCGGTGGCCAGCAGCTGCGCGGACAACTGCTGGGCGAGGCCGAGCTCGTGGGTGCGGCGCAGCGCGGGCGCGGTGAACTCGACCAGGTCGGGCAGGAGTCGGCGGGCCGGACGGAGGCGGCCGGTGAGCGGGTCGGGCAGCCGGGCGTCGAGGGCGGCGGTCGCGGCGCGGCGGTGGGCCAGACGCAGCGGCCGGTCCGGTACGGGCAGCGGCCGGGCCGGGGTGCGCGGGTCGAGCAGGGTGTGGGCGAGGGCGCGGAGCAGGACGGCCAGCAGCAGGACGGTGTCCAGGTCGGCGTTGCTGTCGGCGATCCGCACCTCCAGGGTGGGCAGGTGCTCGGACGGCCGGGCGTACCAGTACAGCATCCGGCGGTCGAGGACCACCCCGTCCGCGAGCAGCCGGTCCAGCGCGGCGCGGTAGCCGGGCTCGTCCAGCACCGGGGCCGGGCCGAAGGTCGGCCAACGGGCGTACCGGTCGGGCCGGTTGGCGGCGGTGCCGTGGTCGGTGCCCTCGCAGAACGGGGAGTTGGCGCAGAACGCCTGGAACAGCGGCAGCCAGCCGCGCATCCGGGCGCTGAGCGTGAGCGCCTGACGCTGCGTCAGATCGCCCAAGTGGACGTGGCAGCCGGACAGTTCGGCGCCGATCTGGTCGGCGACGCCGTCCACCCGCTCGGCCAGCAGCAGGTAGCGGGGCTCGGGGGTGACGGGCAGCGGGTGCCGGCTGGGCAGCACGGGGGTGCCGGTGGCGGTGAGCCGGCAGCCGGCCCGGTCCGCGGCGGCGGCCAACGCGGCCCTGGTGTCGGCGAGTTCGGCGCGCAGCTCGGTGGCGGTGGTCACCGGCCGGGTGCAGCCCTCCACCTGGGTGGCCAGGAACTCGTGCTGGGCGCGCGGTCCGAGCGTCCGGGCGGCGTCCGCGACCACCTCCACGGCGGCCGGCACGGTGACCCGGCTGCGCGGGCCGGTCAGCAGGAACTCCTCCTCGACGCCGAAGCGGAGCAGCGGCGGCGGGCGGCGGGCGTCCGGTGCGGCGCTCACGCCGGGTGCCCCGGATCGAGGCCGACGACGTCCCGCAGGGTGAGCACGGCGGGCGACGGCGGTCCGGCCCCGCCGCCGGCCAGCGGGGCGAGCAGGAACCCGGTGTGGTCGCCGCCCTCGGTCCGGCCGACCACCCGTCCGGCGAACCAGGCCGCCGCGTCCGCGAGCACCGGCACCCCGGCCGGGCCCGGACGCCAGGAGGTCCGGACGAACTTGTCCACCTCGTCACCGGTGTACGCGCCGAACAGCCGGGCCAGGGCCGCCCCGGCGTCGTCCGCCGGCAGCAGGTGGACGGCCAGCACCGCCGCGCGGGACGCCACCCGGTGGGTGCGGTTGGCGTGCGAGAGCCACACCGCGAACCGCTCCGGGCGGATCGAGCACTGCGAGCCGAAGCCGACCAGGCAGCCGGCCCGCTCGTCCCCGGCCGCGGCGGTGACGACGTACACGGGCGGGTCGAACAGGCCCAGGAACGCCCCGGCGCCGTCCGCCGCGTTCATCGCCGGGCCCCCTCCGGCTCGCCGGGTGCGCCCGGCCCGGCGTTGGGTACGTCCGGCACGGCGGATGCGCCCGGCCCGGCGGATCCGTCGGGTTCGTCGGGCAGGGGCGTGCGCAGCGAGGAGGCGCCGGAGCGCCAGGAGGCCATCAGGTGCTCGGCGAGTCGGTCCTCGGCCCGGACGTAGGCCAGTGCGCCGAAGGCGATCTCCGGGGCGGGGCACTCCGACGGCCGGGCGAGCAGCGGTTCGATCACGGTGTGCCGCACCAGCTGCTCGTGGACGGCGTCGGCGAGGACGTGCTCCCGGTAGAAGAGCGTCCCGCGCGGCGA
>NZ_JBHUWH010000314.1:0-9596 GCF_042670125.1 Kitasatospora sp. NPDC057198
GGTTCGCGCGGGGTGCGCAGCTCGAACAGCTCGGCGAGGCTGATCGACACGCCGCTGGTGTTCTGGAACTCCTGCATCGCCAGCGCCGCCAGCATGGAGTTGCCGCCGGAGGCGAAGAAGTCGCTGTCCACGTCGAGCCCCTCGTCCCGCAGGACGCTGCGCCACAGGACGGTCAGCTCGGCCGTCAGGTCGTCCGGCCGCTCCCGGGGGCGCTCGTCCGGGCCCGGTGCGGCCGCCGCCCGCCGGGCCTCCACCGTGCGCTGCAGCGCCGGGTAGTCGACCTTTCCGCTGCCGTTGAGCGGCATCGCGCCGACCGGCACCAGGTCGCCCGGCAGCATCGCCCGGGACAGCCGGGTCCGGGCGTGCTCCCGGACGTCCGCCAGGTCGATCGGGCCGTCCAGGCCCTCGGCCGGCTCCAGGCAGCCGATCAGCACGCCGTCCGTGCCGGGGTCGCCGACCAGCAGCACCGCGGCGCCGCCGACCTGCGGGTGGGCCAGCAGGACCGCCTCGATCTCGCCCGGTTCGATCCGGTTGCCGCGCAGCTTGAGCTGCCGGTCGGCGCGGCCGAACAGGTCGATCAGGCCGTCCGCCCGCCAGCAGGCGACGTCCCCCGTCCGGTAGAACCGGCCGTGCTCGGGATGGGTGCCGAAGCGCTCCGCGTTCAGGTCCGGCCGGCCGTGGTAGCCGATCGCCACGCCGGTGCCCGAGATGCACAGCTCGCCGCGCACCCCGACCGGCAGCTCGCGGCCCCGCCCGTCCAGCACGTGCACCTTCGTGTTGCGGATCGGCCGCCCCACGTCGAACCGGCCCTCCGGCGGCTCGGACACCACCCGGGACGTCGACCAGATCGTCGTCTCGGTCGGCCCGTACGCATGGTGCAGCACGCAGCCCGCCCCGACCAGCCGCCGGGCCAGCGCCGGCGGCACCGGCTCGCCGCCGACGATCACGCCGACCCCGGACAGCCGGTCCGCGACCCGGTCGGCCACCAGCCGCCAGGTGGTCGGCGTCGCCTGGACGAAGCGCGCCCCGTAGCACCCGATCAGCTCCCGCAGCACCCGGCCGTCGCTGCGGGCCGCGTCGGGCGCCACCGCCAGCCGGCCGCCGGTGACCAGCGGGACGAACAGCTCCAGGCCGGAGATGTCGAACGCGAAGGTGGTCGTCCACAGCGTGGTGTCGCCGGGCCCGGCGCCGAACTGCTCGGCGAAGTGTGCGACCGCGTTGCCGAGCGCCGCGTGGCCGACCAGCGTGCCCTTGGGGCGGCCGGTCGAGCCCGAGGTGTACATCAGGTACGCGCACGCCTCCGGGTCGACCGCCACCGGCCCGGCCCCGGCGAGCGGCGGCGCCTCCTCGACCGGCGGCACCACCAGCACCGCGACGTCCCCGGCCGCGCCGTCCGCGACGCCCCCGTCCGCGGCCAGCAGCACCCGGGTCGCCGAGTCGGACAGCTGGTGGCGGATCCGCTCCCGCGGGTGGGCGGTGTCCACCGGCAGGTACGCCGCGCCCGCCAGCCACGCCCCGAGCACCGCCGCGGCCAGCTCGGCCCCGCGCGGCAGCGCCACCGCGACCACGTCCCCGGCCCGCACCCCCGCCGCCCGCAGCCGGGCCGCCACCGCGTGCGCGGCGCTCCACAGCTCCAGGTAGCCGGTCTCCCGCTCCCCCTCCACCACGGCCACCGCGCCCGGCGCCAGGGCCACCCGGGCCCGGACGGCCTCCAGCACGGTGGCGGGCTCGACCGGCCCGGCGGTGTCGTTGGCCGCCCCGACGACCGCGTGGTCCCGCGCGCTCCACCAGCCGACCCCGGCCAGCGGCCGGTCCGGGCCCTGCGCGAACGACTCCAGCACCGCCTCCAGGCGCGCCAGCAGCAGCTCCGCGTACCCCGCCTCGAACAGCTCGGTGCGGTACAGCGCGCCCAGCACCAGCGCGTCGTCCGCCGCGCGGACGGACAGCCGCAGGTCGAACTTGGCGAAGCCGCCGCCGACCGGGAACGGCACCGCGCGCCGGGCGCCCGCGGCGTCCAGGGCGGGCGCGGCGTCCCCGGGCGCGGCATCCAGGGCGGGCGCGGTGTCCCCGGGTGCGGCCGGTCCGCCGCCCGCCCGGTACTCGAACACGTGCCGGAACGGCAGCGAACGGCGTCCCGGTGCCGCGGGGGGCAGCACCTCCGGGTGCGCGTCCACCGCCACGTCGGCGTGCGCCGCGCCCGAGCGCAGCTGCTCCGCGCAGCGCCGGACCAGGACGCGGACCGGCTCGTCCGGCTCCGGCCGCAGCCGCAGCGGCACGTGCGTGACGTGGGCGCCGACCGCCCCCGCGGCGTGCTCCGGGCGGACGTCCACGGGGCAGCCGACCAGCAGGTCCGGCCCGGCCCCGCACGCCTCCAGCAGCACGCAGTAGGCGGCCAGCAGCACCGCGTCCTCGCCCACCCCCGCCCCGGCGGCCAGGGCGCGGACCCCCGCGACCGTGCCGGGCCCCAGGGCGCGCCCGGTACGGGCCGCCGCCAGGGTCGGCCGCTCCGGCTCCGGCGCGGTGCAGGCCAGCTCCATCGCCCCGGCGTCCGCCCCCGCCAGCTCGGCGCGCCAGTGCGCCAGGCTCCGCGCGCCCGCCTCGGCCCCGGACCAGTCGGCGGCCGGGCGGAAGGCGCCCGGGTCGCGGTACGCGGCGGCCAGTTCGGCCAGCAGCAGCGGCCCGGACGGTTCGTCGAGGACGAGCTGGTGGGCCGTCAGGCAGAACACGTCGCGCCCCGGGGCGCGGAGCAGCACCGCCCGCCACATCGGTCCGCCGTCCAGTGCGAACGGCGCGTCCGCGAACGCGGCGAGCGCGGCGTCGAGGGCGGCGTCGGGGGCGCTGTCGGTATCGGTGTGGGCGGCGGGGGCTGTGTCGGGGATGGTGTCGGGCGCGGCGTGCTCGGGCGGGCCGCCCGGCAGGACCACCCGGGCCAGGGCGACCGGGAACGCCTCCGGGGCCGACACCCGCCGGGTCAGCCGGGTGCCGTCACCGCGGTAGGTGGTGCGCAGCGCCGCGTGGTGGCGCACCACGGCGGCCAGCGCCGCCTCCAGGCGCGCCGGGTCGAGCCCGCCCGCGACGGCGAACGCCGTGGACAGGTTGTTCACGGCGGTGCCCGGCACCAGCGACTCGTACAGCCACAGCGCCTCCTCCCGGGGGGAGGCTCCCGCGTCGCCCGCCGCGTCCGCCGGCTCTCGCCGTTCCGCGGAAATCATCACGTCATTCCTCCAGCAGTAGCCAGTCCGTGCGGATCCCCGGCTCTTCCCCGGCTCTCAGATCCCCAGCTCTTTGTCGATCAGGTCGAAGATCTCGTCGTCCGTCGCGCCGATGATGTCCTCGTCGGAGGGGGCGTCCTGCCCGGCGTCCTGGCCGTCCGGGGCGGCGCCGCGGAACTCCTCCAGGAGCTGTTCGAGCCGGCCGGTGATCCTGCCCTTCTGGCCGCCCCGGCGCGCGATGCTCCCCAACATGCCCCGCAGCCTCTCGAGTTCGTTCAGCACCGGCTCGTAGTCGATCTCCTGCTCGGCGATCCGGCCCTGCAGGTAGCGGGCCAGTTCGACCGGCGTCGGGTAGTCGAAGACGACCGCGGCGGGCAGCCGCAGCCCGAGCGCGCCGGTGATCCGGTTGCGGAACTCCAGGGCGGTCAGCGAGTCGAACCCGAGCCGGCGGAAGTACCGGTCGGCGTCGACGGACCTCGCGTCGGGACGGTTGAGCACCAGCGCCGTCTGGCTCAGCACCAGGTTCAGCACCGCCTCCTCCAACTGCTCGGGCGGCAGCGCGGCCAGCTGGTTCAGCAGGTTCCGGCCCCCCTCCGGGACGGACCGCACCACCGTCCGCCGCCCCGGCCGGACCAGCCCGTTCAGCAGCGCGGGCACCGTGCTGCCCGGACGGCGCAGCGCGGGCAGGTCCAGGCGGGCGGTCACCAGCAGCGCGTCCCGGGAGGCGGCCGCCGGTGCTCCGCCCGGGGCGGGGGCCGGCGACCCGACCGCCGCGTCGAACAGCGCGAGGCCGTCGGCGGCGGGCAGCGGGCGCAGGCCCTGCCGGGCCATCCGCTGCCGGTCGGCGTCGGCGAGGCCGCCCGCCATGCCGCTCTCCCACGGCCCCCAGGCCAGCGAGGCGGCGGGCAGGCCGAGACGGCGGCGGTGGGCGGCCAGGGCGTCCAGGAAGGTGTTGCCGGCCGCGTAGTTGGCCTGGCCCGGGGTGCCCCAGACACCGGCGATCGAGGAGAACAGCACGAACGCGTCGAGCGGCCGGTCGCGGGTCAGCTCGTGCAGGTGCCAGGCCGCGTCCACCTTCGGGCGCAGCACCGACTCCAGCCGTTCCGGGGTCAGCGTGGCGAGCAGGCCGTCGTCCAGCACGCCCGCCGTGTGCACGACCGCCGTGAGCCGCTCCCCCGCCGGCCGGGCGGCCAGCAGCCCGGCCAGCTGGGCGCGGTCGGCGACATCGCACGCCTCGACCTCCACCTCGACGCCGGACTCCTGGATCTCGGCGGCCAGTTCGGCCGTCCCGGCGGCCGCGCGGCCGCGCCGCGAGACCAGCAGCAGCCGCGCCGCCCGCCCGGTCGCGGCCAGGTGCCGGGCGACCAGGACGCCCAGCGCGCCCGACGCGCCGGTCACCAGGACGGTACCCGGGGCTCCGGTGGCGGCCTGCGTGCCGGTGGTGGCCTGCGTCCCGGTGGTGCTCTGCGTCCCGGTGGTGCTCTGCGTGCCGGTGGCAGCCTGGGTCCCGGTGGGCGCGGTGGCGGGTGTGCCGTGGCCGGTGGCGGCCCTGGCCAGGCGGGGGACGCGCAGTTCGCCGTCGCGGACCGCGAACTCCCGCTCCCCCAGGGCCGTTCCGGCCGCCACCAGGGGGCCGGAACCGGCGAGGGTGTCGACGTCGGCCAGGACGATCCGCTCGGGGTGCTCGCCGGCCGCGGCCCGGACCAGGCCGACCACGCCCGCGCTCTCCAGGCACAGGTCGGCGTCCGATCCGGCGTCCACGGCCCGTTCGGTCACCACGACCAGGCGAGCCCCGTCCAGCGGACCGGCCGCCAGGCAGTCGCGGAGCAGTTCCAGCGTCCGCAGCACGGCCTCCCGGGCCGCCGTCGGGACGTCCGGGCCGGAGTCCGCGTCGGAGCCCGCGTCGGAGTCCGCGTCGGCGGTAGCGGGGGCGGGGGCGGGGAGGCAGCCGATCAGGATCGTCTCGGGCACCGCGACGCCCGCCGCCGCCACCGCGAGCAGGTCCGCCAGGTCCGCGTACCCGACCGCGCCGGGCACGGCGAGGCCGCCGTCGTCACCGAGGACCGCCCACCGGCCGCCGGGCGGCTCGGTCGCGGCGACCGGCACCCAGTCCACCCGGAACAGCCCGTCCCGGGCGGCACCCGCCGCCTGGTCCAGCGCCTCCACGGCCAGCGGGCCGAGCACCACCGACTCCACCGAGGCGACCGGCCGGCCGCCCTGGTCGGCCAGCGCCACCGACACGCCCTCGCCCGAGGCCGCCGGGGCCACCCGGACGCGCACCGCCCGGGCGCCCGCCGCGTGCACGGCCGCCCCGCTCCACGCGAACGGCAGCACGGGCGCCTCACCGCTCGCGTGCTCCAGCACCACCGGGTGCAGCGCCGCCTCCAACAGGACGGGGTGCACGCCGTACCCGGCCACCTCCGCGCCGTCGGCAAGCGCCGCCTCGGCGAACACCTCCTCACCACGCCGCCACACCGCCCGCAGCGCCCGGAAGTCCGGGCCGTACGCGTGCCCGACGGCCGCCAGGCGCTCGTACAGCTCCGCCGGGTCCACCTCCTCGACACCCGCCGGGGGCCACTGCACCGCCCAGGACGAGGCGTGCTCGGCGTCCTCGGCGCCCACGGCGTCCGGGGCCAGGGTGCCGGACGCGTGCCGCACCCACTCCCCCTCGGAGGCCCGCGCGAACAGTGCCACCTCCCGCAGCCCGGCCGGGTCGGCCTCGCCCACGGTCACCTGGAGGCGCACGCCGCCGCGCTCCGGCAGCACCAGCGGCAGGTCCACCGCCAGTTCCTCGACCCGTCCGCAGCCGACCTCGTCACCGGCCCGCACCGCGATCTCCACCAGCGCCGACACCGGCACCACCGCCCGCCCCGCCATCGGCGCATGGGCCAGCCAGGGCTGGGCGGCCAGCGACAGCCGCCCGGTCAGAACAAGCCCACCGGTCGCCGGCAGGTCGACGGCCGCCCCCAGCAGCGGGTGCGCAGGCGTTCCGAGCCCGAGGTCCTCGGCCCGGCCGGCCGCGACGGGCGTCAGCCAGTAGCGCTGGTGCTGGAAGGCGTAGGTCGGCAGGTCCACCCGCCGGGCGCCGGGGAACAGCTTGCCCCAGCGGACCGGGACGCCCCGGACGAACGCCTTGGCGAGGCCGGTCAGCAGCGCCCGGGGCTCGTCGCGGCCCCGGCGCAGCAGTGCGATCCACGCCTCGTCGGTGGGGGCGGTCTCGGGATCGGTGGCGGTGGCGGGAGTGGTCCCGGTGGCGGGAGTGGTCCCGGTGGCGGTCTGGGGGCCCATGCCGGACAGCACGCCGTCCGGGCCGATCTCCACGAACGTCCGAACACCGGCTGCACGCAAGGCGTTTGCGGCGTCGGCGAAGCGGACGGCCTCGCGGACGTGCCGGACCCAGTAGGAGGGGTCGGTCACCTCGTCGGTGACGGGGGCGCCGGTGAGAGCGGAGACCATCGCCAGTTTCGGCACGCGGTAGGAGACCGAGCCGGTCACCCGCGCGAACTCGGCGAGCATCGGCTCCATCAGCGGCGAGTGGAAGGCGTGCGAGACCTGGAGCCGCTTGGTGCGCGCGCCTTCTTCGGCCAACTCCTGTGCGGCGGCCAGGACTTCCGCTTCCACGCCGGAGATCACCACGGCGGTCGGCGCGTTGACCGCGGCGATACCGACACCCGGACGGTCCGCGATCGCCGCCAGCGCCCGCTCCTCGGTCACCTCCACCGCCACCATCGCGCCACCGGTGGGCAGTTGCTGCATCAGACGGCCACGGGCGGCGACCACCGCGCACGCGTCGTCCAGTGACCAGACACCCGCGACGTGCGCGGCCGCGAGCTCGCCGATCGAGTGGCCCGCCACCACCTGCGGAACGACACCCCACGACTCGAGGAGCCGGAACAGCGCCACCTCCACCGCGAACAGCGCCGGCTGCGCCCACCCCGTCTCATTGATCTCGCCCTCACCGCGGATCACCGCGGCGAGCGAGCCGTCCAGGTGCTCGGCCAACGCCGCACACACCGCGTCGAACGCCTCCGCGAACACCGGGAAAGCCTCGTACAACCCCAGACCCATGCCCACCCGCTGGGCACCCTGCCCGGTAAACACGAAGCCGAGCCTGCCCGGGTTCCCGAGCGTGCCGGTCACCACCTCGGGCGTCTCGACGCCCTCGGCCAACGCCCGCAGACCACCGGCCAGTTCGTCGCCGTTCGCGCCCAGCACCACCGCGCGGTGCTCCAACGCCGCACGTGCGGTCGCCAGCGACAGACCCACGTCCGCGAGGTCCGCGTCCGGGTGGGCGAGTTCGGCCAGGCGGGCGGCCTGACCGGCGAGGCCCTCGGGCGAACGCCCGGAAACCAGCCACGGCACCACCGGCAGCGCCCGACCCTCCGGGCGGGGCTCGTCGGCCGGGACGGCCGCCGGGGCCTGCTCGATGATCACGTGCGCATTGGTGCCGGAGAACCCGAACGAGGAGACGCCCGCCCGGCGGGGGCGTTCGCCCGTCTCCGGCCAGGACTGGGCCTCGGTGACCAGGCGGACGGCGCCCGCCTCCCAGTCGATGTGCGAGGACGGCGCGTCCACGTGCAGCGTCGCCGGAACCACACCGCGCTGCATCGCGGCCACCATCTTGATCACGCCCGCGACACCGGCCGCAGCCTGCGCGTGCCCGATGTTCGACTTCACCGACCCCAGCAGCAACGGCCGCTCAACCGGCCGGTCCTGACCGTAGGTGGCCAGCAGCGCCTGCGCCTCGATCGGGTCACCGAGCTTGGTACCGGTGCCATGACCCTCGACCACGTCCACCTCGGCGGCGGACAGACCCGCGTTCGCCAGCGCTGCCCGGATCACCCGCTGCTGCGACGGACCGTTCGGAGCCGTCAGACCGTTGGAGGCGCCGTCCTGGTTGACGGCCGAACCCCGGACGACGGCAAGGACGTTGTGTCCGTTGCGGCGGGCGTCCGAGAGGCGTTCCAGGACCAGCATGCCGACGCCCTCGCCCCAGCCGGTGCCGTCGGCCTGCTCGGAGTACGCCTTGCAACGGCCGTCCGCAGCGAGTCCACCCTGCCTGCTGAAGTCGATGAAGGTGCCGGGCGTCGCCATCACGTTGACACCGCCGGCCAGCGCGAGCGTGCTCTCGCCCGAGCGCAGCGACTGGCAGGCCAGGTGCAGGGCGACCAGCGAGGACGAGCACGCCGTGTCGACGGTCACCGCCGGGCCTTCCAGGCCGAGCGTGTAGGAGACCCGGCCCGAGGCCACCGATCCGGTGCCGCCGGTGCCGAGGTAGCCCTCGACCTCCTCCGGCACGAAGTGCGAAGGCAGGTAGTCGTGGTAGAAGAGCCCCGCGAACACACCCGTCGCACTGCCGCGCAGAGCCGTCGGGTCGATGCCCGCGTCCTCCAGCGCATGCCAGGAGGTCTCCAGCAGCAGCCGCTGCTGCGGATCCATCGCCACCGCCTCGCGCGGACTGATCCCGAAGAACTCGGCGTCGAACTCGCCTGCCCCGTACAGGAACCCGCCCTCACCCGAGACGCTCTTGCCGACCGCGTCCGGATCCGGATCGACCAGGTCGGTCGACCAGCCGCGGTCGGTCGGGAAGGCACCGATCGCATCACCACCCGAACTGAGCAGCTCCCAGAACTCGTCCGGGGAGGCGACCCCGCCCGGGAACCGGCAGGCCATCCCCACGATCGCCAGCGGATCGTCGTCCACCGGCCCCCGGCCAGTGGCCGGAAGCCCGGTACCGAGTGCCACCGGGCTTCCCTCGCCGACGAGTTCGGCCAGCAGGAAGTCGGTCAGGGCAGCGGGGGTCGGGTAGTCGAAGACGGCGGTGGCGGGCAGGCGCAGGCCGGTCACGGTGCCGAGTCGGTTGCGCAGTTCGACGGCGGTGAGCGAGTCGAAGCCGACGTCCCGGAAGGACCGTTCGGCGTGCAGGCTGCCCGGACCCGCCATGCCCAGCACCAGGGCGGCCTGCGACAGCACCAACTCCCTTACCGCGTCAAGGCGTTCGTCCGCACTGAGCGGCGCCAGCCGGGCGGTCAGCGCGTTCCGGCCGCCCGCAGGGGACCCGGCGGCGGACCGTCGGGTGCGGGTGGGGCGGACCAGGCCGGACAGCAACGGCGGCACCTCGCCGGAACGTTGCAGGGAGGCAAGGTCCAACTCGGCGGTCACCAGCAGGGGTTCGGGACGGGAGACGGCAGCGTCCAGCAGCGCCAGACCGTGCGCGTCCGACAGCGGACGCATCCCCTGCCGCGCCATCCGACGACGGTCCGCCTCCGTGAGACCGCCCGCCATCCCGCTCTCCCACGGCCCCCACGCCAGCGAGACAGCAGGCAGACCGAGACAGCGACGGTGCGTGGCCAGCGCGTCCAGGAAGGTGTTGCCGGCCGCGTA